>NZ_JBHWJY010000024.1:44630-105171 GCF_042731135.1 Streptomyces sp. NPDC059874 | reverse complement strand
ACCCGCGGGGGGGCCTAAAACCCCCCCCCCCCGGGTTTTGCCCCCGCGGGGGTTCGGGGGCGGAGCCCCCGACAGCGGCGCGGCACCGGCACCGGCAGCGGCTACGCGCGGGCCGCGGCTTCGTCCGCCAAGGCGGTCAGGTCCGCGATGGACATCGCACCCGGCGGGAGCGACTCACGGGCGAAGATGTTGGCCGCATGCCGCAGCACGTCGTTCACCGGGGTCGGCACCCCGTGCAGCCGGCCCAGCAGCGAGATCTCCCCGTTGAGATAGTCCGCCTCCACCGACCCCGTCCCCCGCGCCAGGCTCTGCCAGGACGACCCGCCCCGAACCCCGGCCGGCTGGTTCACCTTGCCGTCGCGCGCCGCCGCCTGCTCCGTCTCCGAGGCGTACGCGATCCCCGCCGCCTCGAAGGCCGCCTTGCCCTCCCGGATGGCCCGCAGCAGCAGCGCGGCCTTGGCCGGGTCCGGCTCCGGACCGGTCGTCGCCTGGATCGCGTTGCCGAGGTTGCCCAGCAGCTTCGCGTACTTCCACCGCATCACGTCCTCGACCACCGGCGCCTCGAAGCCCGCCTTGTCGAGGTCGGCCGCGACCGCCCGGGTCAGCCGGTCGGCGGGGCCGCCCGCGGCCGGGCCGAGGTGCAGGATGCCCGTCAGCGGCGCGCACAGGGCCGAGACGACCCCCGGCTCCAGGAAGGTCGAGGGCAGCCAGACGCACACCCCGTACACGCGCGCGAAGCGCCGTAGGGCCAGGCGTTCGCTCTCCACGCCGTTCTGCGCGCACAGCACCGGCAGCCGTTGCGCGGCCGTGCCGCCGCCCGAGACCTCCGCGTCGCCCCACGCGTCGAGGGCGGCGATCGCGTCCTGGGTCTTCACGGTCAGCAACAGCACGTCGTCGGGCCGCAGTTCGCCGAGCTCGGCCGGGCCCGTGACCACCCGCAGCCGGTGCACCCGCTCCCCGTCGGCCGTGGTGAGCCGCAGCCCGTCGCTCCGCAGGGCCTCCGCGTGGGCGCCGCGCGCGACGAGGACCACCTCGCCGCCCGCCTCCGCGAGCCGTCCGCCGATGGTGGCGCCGACCGCGCCCGCGCCGATGATGATGTAACGCATGTGAGGAGCCTGGCACATCCCGCCCCGTGGGTTACGGTCGGGGCATGGCGAACGAGATATTCGTACTCGGCGGCGATCTTCCGGTCCGGCGGCTCGGTTTCGGTACGGGCGGCCTGGTGGGCCCCGGCTACTGGGGGCCACGGGCCGGGCGCGGTGAGGCTCGGGAGCTGCTGCGCACGGCGGTCGAGCGCGGGGTCACCCTCATCGACACCGCCGACAACTACGGCCCCGACCTGGCCGAGGAACTGATCGCCGAGGCCCTCCACCCGTACGGGGAGCAACTGGTCGTCGCCACCAAGGGCGGCGTGGTGCGCACCGGGCCCGACCAGTGGCACGTGGCGGGCAGCCCGGAGCGGTTGCGGCAGCAGTGCGAGGCGAGCCTGCGGCGGCTGCGTCTGGAACGCATCGACCTGTACCAGCTGCACCGCTTCGACCCGGCCGTGCCGATGGCCGAACAGTTGGGCACGCTGGCCGAGTTGCGGGCGGAGGGCAAGATCCGGCACATCGGCCTGGACACCGTCACCGCGGAGCAGCTGCGCCTGGCGTTGGAGTCGGCCCCGATCGCGTCCGTGCAGAACGCGTACAACCTGCTGGACCGCACCTCGGCGGAGGTCCTCGCGCTGTGCGAGGCGAACGGGATCGCCTTCCTCCCCTACTACCCGCTGGGCAGCGGGGCCCTGACCCGGGAGAGTGCGGCGGCCCTCACCTCCGTGGCCGCGGCCCACGGGGCGGGTCCGGGCCAGGTCGCCCTGGCGTGGCTGCTGCACCACTCGCCCGTGCTGTGCCCGACGCCGGGCACCGGTTCCCCCTCACATCTGGCGGAGAACCTGGACGCGGCGACGATCCGCCTGTCGCCGCGCGAGTTGGAGCTGTTGGACGCGCTTTAGAGCCTGTCGATCAGCAGGTGGGCACGGGCGGTATCGAAGAGCTCGGTCAGGGCCGAGGTCTTGTCCGGGTGCTTGTCCTCGGCCAGCAGTTGGTAGACCTGGCCGCCCGCGCCCGCGACGAAGAGCTCGATGCGCTGGGAGGGCGCGCTCTCGCCCTCCCAGCGGAAGTCCAGGTCGAGTCGGACGGCGGGCCGGCCGCCCTGGTCCAGGGTGCGGGAGGCGGCGGTGAGGTCCAGCATCTTGGACTCCGCGCTGTTGCGGTACCAGGCGAGCTGGCCGATCGAGGCCGCCTGGGGGGTGCTGCCGTGGGTGCCGTCGCGCTTGATGCCGATCACGTAGCGGCCGTCGGGCGAGATCCAGTTGACGTGCAGGGCGTCGTCGTCCTTGACCTTCCAGCCGTCGGGCAGGGCGAGGGAGGCGGTGAGCGCCGCGGCCGTGACCGAATGCCAGCCCTCGGGTAGCGGCGGCGGGGTCGTGGGCGGCGCGGACCCGGTGGTGGCCGGGGGTGCGGGCGTCGCCGTCGCCGTGGGGCCGGCCGACGGGGTCTCGGCGGGCGGCAGGGACGTGCCGGGTGTTCCGCCGGGGGCGCCGGCATGGCGCGCCGGGCTGACGTCCTTGCCCGCGAGCCCGAAGATCAGGGCCGCGACGGCGGTGGCGGCCGACACCACGGCGGCCACCTCCGCCATCCGGCGGGTCCGTCCCGTGCCTCCGGTCGACGGCGTTTCCTCCGCCGCGGGCAGGATCTCACTCATCACGCGCCCCCGTCCCCCGTTGACTTGCCCGTTGCCCGTTGCCCGTTCCATTAGAAGCGAGCGGGCCCGGCCCCGGGGCGGGTTCCGGTCAGGCTCCGGTCAGTTCGACGAGCTTGACGACGGTGTTCCAGTTGCGGGTGGTGGCGTCGATGCCCTTGAGGAGCGAGGGTTTGTGCAGGGCCGCGCCCAGTTCGGAGCGGCCCAGGCCGTTCGGTGCGTAGAGGTAGATGACGCGGTCGCCGATCCGGTACTCCTCCGGGAGGTACGCGGCCTCGTCGATCGCGGCGAAGCGGTCCGTGCCGGGCTGTTCGGAGAGGAACGTGGCGTGGAGCTGCTTGCCCTCCAGTTCGGCGGCCGGGAAGGGACAGGCGTCGGCGACGGCGCGCAGGTAGTCGCCGTCCATCACCAGGCACGCCACCGCGAAACCGAAGTGGGCCTCGATGGCCTTCTCCAGTTCCCGGGCGAGCGCGGCCGGTTGCTTCTTCGCGCTGCTGAATACGGCGTTCCCGCTCTGCAGGTACGTCTGCACGTCCTCGTGGCCGAGCCCCTCCAGTACGGAGCGCAGCTCGGCCATCGGGACCTTCTTCATTCCGCCGACATTGATGCCGCGCAGCAGCACCGCGTATTTCTTCACCATGAGGGCAGCGTAGGCCGCGCCTATGACGGTTCGCCGTGCGACAGCTCGGCTTCGATGAGGTCGGCGGCTTGCCGGGTGCCGCCCTCGGCGGCCATGCCCGCGCGGACGGCTTCGGCGCGGACGGCGACCGCCGGGTCGGCGAGCAGTCCGAGGACGGCCTCCCGGAGCGTGGCCGCGTCCGCCTGTTCCATGGGGACGTGCCGGGCCACGCCGAGGGCGACGAGCATGTCGGCGTTGCCGAACTGGTCGACGGCCTGTGGGACGGCGACCATCGGGGTGGCGGTGGCGAGGCCCTCCTGGCTGCCGCCGGCCCCCGCGTGGGTGATGAAGGCGTCGGCCTGGCGCAGGATGTCCAGTTGGGGAACCCAGCGGTGCACCTCGACGTTGGCGGGGATCACCCCCAGGTCGGCCTCGTCGGTGAACTTGCCGATCTGCAGGACGACGTGCCAGTCGGGGAGGTCGCCGAAGGCTTCCACGCAGGCGCGGTAGAAGGCCGGCTGCTTGGTGAAGGCGGAGCCGAGCGAGACCAGCAGCACCTTCTTGCCCGCTGCGGCGCCGGGCCGCTCCCAACTCCCCTGCGTGGCCGAGCGGTCGCCCTGGCAGGCGCCGACGAAGGTGTGCACGGACCGGTCGACGCGGTCGGCGTGGGGCTGGAGTGCCTCGGGTATCAGGACGAGGCTGCGGCGCGGGCGGCTCTGCAGGCGTTCGATCCGACCGTCGAGGCCGTTCTCGGTGAGCCAGGCGGCGAACCGGGCGTAGTACGCCCGTCCGCGCTCGGAGGCCTTCAGCCCGGCGAACATCGGTTCGGCCACTTCCTCGTCGTAGCCCTCCCATGCGACGAGGTTCGGGGAGAGGGAGACGGCGGGAACGCCCCAGCGGTGGGCGAGGACGGGCGCCGGGTAGGAGGTGATGTCGTGGATGACCAGGTTTGGCTCGTCGCCCGCGAAGGCGTCGGCGAGTTGTGGGAGGACCTGGATCGCGTCGTCCAGGAAGGGCTCCAGGTTGTCGATGAGTTCGGTGCCCCAGGCCTCGGGATCGTCGTCGGTGGGCAGGGTGGAGGTGTAGATCACGGGCGTGGCGCCGGTCTCCGCGATCTTCTCGGCGAAGGAGGCGGGGATGGCGTAGCTGACGCGGTGGCCCCGGGCGACGAGTTCCCGGATCACCTCGATGCTCGGGTTCACGTGCCCGTGGGCGGCGATCGAGAACATGGCGATGTGCGCGGGCTTGGCTGAGGTCATGCCACGACCGTAACGAGACGAGACGTCTCGTGCAAGTTGAATTCGGCCGGCCTGCCGACCCGGATGGGAGACTTGGCGCATTCACGACGATCGGGATGCGGAGACCCACATGGACGAGGCGCACGCCAGGGACGTACTGGCAGCCGCGGGCCTGGCCCGTGACGGCAGCGGTGGCGGCGCCGCGCTGCTCTCCTTCGGCGAGAACGCCGTCTTCGCGGTCGGCGACCTGGTCGTGAAGGTGGGCCGGGAGGCGGCCCTGCTTGAGCGCGCCGAGCGGGAGCTCGCGGTGGCGGGCTGGTTCGCGGAGTGCGGGGTCCCGGCGGTCCGGGCGGCCGAGCCGAAACCGCGGCTGGTGGACGGGCACCCGCTGACCCTGTGGCACCGGCTCCCGGACGCGGTCCGGCCGGCCGGCCCCGAGGACCTGGCGCCGCTGCTGCGGCGGATCCACGCCCTGCCCGCGGCCCCGTTCGAACTGCCCGCGCGGGACCTGCTGGGCGGGGTCGAACGCTGGCTGCGGCTGGCCGGCGGAGCCATTGACCCGGCGGACGCGGCGTACCTGCGGGCGCGGCGCGACGCCTACGCGGACGAGGTCTCGGCCCTGACCCCGCACCTGCCCCGGGGGATCGTCCACGGCGATGCCCTGCCCCGCAACGTCCACGTGGGCCCGGACGGCCCGGTCCTGGTCGACCTGGAGACGGTGTCGGCCGATCTGCGCGAACACGACCTGGTGGTGATGGCCCTCCAGCGCGACCGGTACGGCCTGCCCGCCGAGGCGTACGAGGCGTTCGTGGCGGCGTACGGTTGGGACGTCCGCGACTGGGAGGGCTGCGCGGTCCTGCGCGGCGCCCGGGAGACGGCCGGCTGCGCCTGGGTCTCCCAGCACGCCCCGTCCAACCCGAAGGCACTGACCGAATTCCGCCGCCGGGTGGCCTCCTTGCGGGACGGGGACCGGGAAACCCGCTGGCACTCCTTCTGAGCCCCGGATATCAAGGGCCCATGCACTTCCCCGTCACCGTCCACCGGACCCGGCTCGGCCCGCAGGAGTACACGGTGATCCGCCCGGCCCGCCCGCCGGAGCGCGCACGACTCGTCGACGACGACCGCTTCCTCAACGCGTACGTGGATCAGGGCGCGGCGCGGCTGATGGGCGGCCTGTGGAGCCTGGCCGCCTCGTCACCCCGCACCCTGATCCACGTGCCACTGCGCCACGGCGGCGCCTCCCCGGAACCCGGGGCCCGCCGGCTCGACCTGGTCTTGCTGCACCACTCGCTGCAGTTCGCGCCCTCGCGCTGGAAGGAGCTGCGGGGGCGGCTCGGTGCGGGCCGACGCCGGAGCGTCACGGTCTCCACCGCGCAGCCGGAGATCGACCACGCGGCCCTGCACCACGCGGAGAACCGCGACCTGTTCCACCAGCACGTCCACGCCGAGACGTTGTTCGTGACGGGCAGCGCGAAGGCGTTCCGGGAGACCGCCGGCCTCTTCCACGACGTCGCCGCGAACGGCCCCGGCCCGGGCCCCGCGGGCGACCGCCACTACTGCGCGCAGCTGCGCCACGGCGACGACAGCGCCCGGGTGATCCACATCGAGTACAGCGACCCCCGCACCCCCTAGTGCGGTGGCCGGAAAGGTTTGCCCGGTGAACCTTTCCGGTCACAGCACTAGGCTGCGCCGGCCCTCCTCGCGGAGGCGCCCTCCCGCCATTGGCGTCCGATGCTCCGGATCAGCGCCGGATACACGCCGAGGTAGCGGAAGGGCTTGATGCCGAGCATGTACAGGGAGCCGAGCCGCCCGTTCGGTTTCACCAGGACGGCCATCTGTCCGCGGTAGCCGCCGGTCCCGTCCGGGACCCAGCTGATGTGCATCACCCCGTGCATCGTCTTGTTGGCCGTCTCCGCCGCCCACTCGTCGTGCGTCAGGTAGACGGAGGTGAACGGAACCGACGCGAGGTCCGGCCCGGTGGGGCCCTCGCGGAGGTCCGCCGGCAGCCGGTCGCGCAGCGTCGGCACGCGGCCACCAAGGCCGTCGGCGGGCTTGTCCCAGCCGAAGAGGGCGCCGAGCTTCCAGCGGAGCGCGAAGAGCGCGCGCCCGAGGAGGGAGGGGACGGGGTCCCCCTCGCCGTTCGCGAACTGGTCCACGAGCAGTGCCAGGTCGTCGGGGCCGCCTGGGGTCGGCAGCTCCCAGACGTCCTCGACGTGGAAGTCGCCGGCGATCTCGTGGATCCGCCAGGGGCGGGAGGTGTGCGCGGTTATCGGGAGTCTCACGAGCAAGCCCCTATCTATACGATGCCGTATAGAAGAAGGCTAGCACCGATCTATACGGGACCGTATAGACGAAGGGAACGTGAGAGGAGACACATCGTGGGCGTGACCCGCACACCACGCGGCAAGTGGATCGAGGAGGGGCTGCGGGCGCTCGCCGCCGGTGGCCCCGCGGCCGTCCGGATCGAGGCCCTGGCGCAGGCGCTCGGCGTCAGCAAGGGCGGCTTCTACGGGTACTTCCGCAACCGGGACGCGCTGCTCGACGAGATGCTCGACACCTGGGAACGCGCGGCCGCCGAGGCGGTGATCGAGCAGGTCGAGAGCGGCGGCGGAGACGCCAGGGCCCGGCTCGACCGACTCTTCACCCTCGTCGCCTCGTACGAGGACGGGCCGACGACGGGCGTGCCCCTCGACCTCGCGATGCGCGACTGGGCCCGGCGCGAGGAGGCCGTCGCCGAGCGGCTGCGCCGCGTCGACAACCGGCGCATGGACTACCTGCGTTCCCTGTTCGGCGAGTTCTGCCCCGACCCGGACGACGTCGAGGTCCGCTGCATGCTCACCTTCTCGGTGCGCCTCGGCAGCTACGTCGTGGCCGCCGACCACGGCGACCGCAGCCGCGCCGAGGTCATGGACCTGACGAAGAACTGGCTGCTGCGGTAGCGGGGTCAGACCCGGTACGGAACCACGGGCCAGGCCCTCTCCACGACCGCCTCGGGATCCGAGGTGCGCCGCAGGTAGCTCTGCAGGGAGGCCGCCTGCTCGGCCGCCGCACGGACCTGGAGGTCGTGCAGGTCCGCCAGCGCGACCGAGCCTATGGCGGTGTGCCGGGCCCCCATCCGCCGTGCCGCGTGGGCCGCGGCCAGCGCGTCCGCGACCGCGTTGTGCGCGGCGTCGAGGGTGACGCCGTAGTGCTCGCACAGGGCCTGGAGGGTCCGCCTGCCCTTGCGGTACCGGTCGGCGTGCTTGTCCAGCACCAGCGGGTCGATGACCGGTGCGGGTCGGCCCGAAAGCCGCTGGGCCAGCGGTTCGATGCCGTGCCGGCGGCACTCGCGGTCCAGGAGGGACAGGTCGTAGCGGGCGTTCATCACCACCAGCGGCGTGCCGGCGAGCAACCCCTGCGCGAGCGCCCCCGTTATCTCCTCGACCGCGGGGGCGGCCGGTTCTCCGTTCGCCCGGGCGTGCTCCGTGGAGATCCCGTGGATCGCCGAGGCCTGCTCCGGAATGGGCACCCCCGGATCGAGCAGCCAGGTCCGCTCGCGCGACACCCGCCCGTCCGGCTCCATCGTCACGACCGCGGCCGTGACGATGCGGTCGGTCTCGATGTCGGTCCCCGTGGTCTCCAGGTCGAAGGCCACCATCGGCCCGCTGACCCAGCTCATTCCCGAGCCCCCCATGTCGTGCCCCTCCCCCGTACGCCTTCGATCAACGGCTTTCAGCCTGCCACGGGCCACTGACAAGCCGTCCGCCGGGTCCCGGGCCGCGGCTCGGGACGCCGGACGCGTCCCGTGGGTCACGACACCGGCCGGGAGTCCTCCCACACCGCTTCGAACTCCTCCCGGTACGTCGTGAACAGCCCGTGCTCCGCGTCTTTCGGGACGCCCCGGCCGCCGCCGCGCAGGACCAGCACCGGGGCCTCCATCCCGCGCGCGCGGCGCAGGTACGACTGGACCACCGCGATGCCCGAGGACTGGCCCTCCACCAGGTAGGCCGTGAAGCGGGGGGTTTCGTCGAAGACGTGGATCTCGAAGCGCGAGGGGTCGCGCAGGCCCGCCCGCACCCGGCGCACGTGCAGGATGTTCATCTCCACCGAGCGGCTCAGCTCGCCCTTGCGCAGCCCCAGCTCCCGCTCGCGCCGCTTGACCGCGCTGCTCGCCGGGTTCAGGAAGAGCAGCCGCACCCGGCAGCCTGCCTCCGTGAGACGGACGAGTCTTCGGCCGGAGAAGTTCTGGACCAGCAGGTTGAGGCCTATGCCGATGGCGTCGAGCCGCCGCGCGCCCCCGAAGAGGTCCTCCGCCGGGAGCTGCCGCTGGAGCCGCACCCGGTCGGGGTGGACGGAGATGACGTCGGCGTACCGGTCGCCCACCAGGTCCTCGACGGCGTCGATCGGCAGCCGGTCCGCCCCCGGCGAGCCCGCGCCGCCGCCCAGTACCTCCAGCAGCCGCGCGGAGGCCCGTTCCGCCTGCTCCAGCACGGCCCGCGACAGGGCTCGGTTGCGGGAGACCACATTGCGGGTGACCTCCAGCTCGTCTAGGGCCAGCTCGATCTCGCGCCGGTCGTCGAAGTACGGCTCGAAGCACGGCCAGTGCTGGACCATCAGCTCCCGCAGCTGCGGCAGCGTCAGGAAGCTCAGCACGTTGTCGTCGGCCGGGTCGAGCAGGTAGCCCTTGCGCCGGCTGACCTCGCGCACGGCCACGGCCCGCTGCACCCACTCCTGCCCGGCGGGCCCCGCGGCGGCGACCACCCAGTCGTCCTCGCCGTGCACCGGCTCGTAGATCGGCCGCAGCACCGCCCCGACCACCGACCGCAGCCGCTGTTCGATCAGATTCAGCCAGATGTACGCACGGCCCGCGCGCTGGGCCCGCGTACGGACCTCGCTCCAGGCCTCCGCGCCCCAGTCCAGCTCGGCGCCGGCCCGGGCGCTCCCGGCCGCCTGCGGGGCCAGGGACACCGCCGCGGCCGCCGCACCGCCGGGGGCCGCGCCCACGGCGTCCGCCGGGCCACCCTCGTGACCGCTGTCACCAGGGGGCAGCTCCAGACCTCCCGAGCTCACCCGTGCACCGCCTTCTGCGTCTGGACGCCCGTCTCCAGTGATCACGGAAGGGTACTCCGCGCGCGCGGCCCGATGCAGCCCGATGGCCCGTACACCGGCTGTCCGTTGACCCATTATCCGATGCGCACACAGTCCATTGACCCGCATATCAGGTCTGCGGGTCACCCGGTAGGACCCCCGCCAAGTCCCCGCGTGGGCCACCTGTTTCGGGGAAGATCTGGCAGTGACGTGGTCCACGCCGGATCAGCCGCACCAGGACGGGAAGAGTCGTTATCCATGCAAGTCTGGCCTGGACAGGCGTATCCGCTCGGCGCCACCTACGACGGCGCCGGCACCAATTTCGCGGTCTACTCCGAGGCCGCCCGCCGCATCGAGCTGTGCCTCCTGCACGACGACGGCTCGGAGACGGCCGTGGAACTGCGCGAGACGGACGCCTTCGTGCGGCACGCGTACCTGCCGGGCGTGATGCCCGGCCAGCGGTACGGGTTCCGCGTGCACGGTCCGTACGAGCCGGAGCGCGGCATGCGCTGCAACGCGGCGAAGCTGCTCCTGGATCCGTACGCGCGTGCGATCAGCGGCAGTGTCGACTGGGGCGAGCAGGTCTACGGCTACCACTTCGGCCGGCCCGATTCGCGCAACGACCTGGACTCCGCCCCGCACACCATGAGCTCGGTCGTGGTGAACCCGTACTTCGACTGGGCCAACGACCGGCCGCCGCGTCACGAGTACCACCACACGGTGTTGTACGAGGCCCACGTCAAGGGTCTGACCATGCGGCACCCCGATCTGCCGGAGGAGCTGCGCGGCACCTACGGGGCGCTCGCCCATCCGGCGGTCATCGGGCACCTCGCCAAGCTCGGCGTGACGGCGCTGGAGCTGATGCCGGTGCACCAGTTCGTCAACGACCACCGACTGGTCGACGACGGACTGAGCAACTACTGGGGCTACAACACCATCGGCTTCTTCGCCCCGCACAACGGCTACGCCTCGGGCGACCGCGGCCAGCAGGTGCTGGAGTTCAAGTCGGCGGTCCGGGCCCTGCACGAGGCCGGGATCGAGGTGATCCTGGACGTGGTCTACAACCACACCGCCGAGGGGAACCACCTGGGCCCGACGCTGTCCTTCCGCGGGCTGGACAACGCCTCTTACTATCGGCTGACGGATGATCCGCGGCACTACATGGACACCACGGGCACCGGGAACTCGCTGCTCATGCGCTCCCCGCACGTGCTCCAGCTGATCATGGACTCGCTGCGCTACTGGGTCACCGAGATGCACGTGGACGGCTTCCGTTTCGACCTGGCGGCCACGCTGGCCCGCCAGTTCCACGAGGTGGACCGGCTGTCCTCGTTCTTCGACCTGGTCCAGCAGGATCCGGTGGTCAGCCAGGTGAAGCTGATCGCGGAGCCCTGGGACCTGGGCGAGGGCGGCTACCAGGTGGGCAACTTCCCGCCGCTGTGGACCGAGTGGAACGGCAAGTACCGGGACACCGTACGGGACTTGTGGCGCGGCCAGCCGCGCACGCTCGCGGAGTTCGCCGGCCGGCTGACCGGCTCCTCGGACCTCTACCAGGACGACGGGCGGCGCCCGCTGGCCTCCATCAACTTCACCACCTGCCACGACGGTTTCACCCTGCACGACCTGGTCTCGTACAACGAGAAGCACAACGAGGCCAATCGGGAGGGCAACCGGGACGGGGAGACCCACAACCGGTCCTGGAACTGCGGGGTGGAGGGGCCCACCGAGGACCCGGAAGTGCTGGAGCTGCGCGAGCGGCAGATGCGCAACTTCATCGCCACGCTGATGCTGTCGCAGGGCGTGCCGATGCTCAGCCACGGTGACGAGTTCGCCCGTACCCAGGGCGGCAACAACAACGCGTACTGCCAGGACAACGAGCTGTCCTGGGTGGACTGGCCGGTGCCGGGCAAACCGGCGCCCGGGCTACTGGAGTTCACCCGGCAGATGGTGTGGCTGCGCCGCGACCACCCGGTGTTCCGGCGACGGCGGTTCTTCCACGGGCGGCCGGTGGAGGGGACGCACGACGAGCTGTCGGACATCGCGTGGTTCACCGCGCACGGCGAGGTGATGCGGGCCCGTGACTGGCAGGCGCAGAGCACCCGCGCACTGACCGTGTTCCTCAACGGGGAAGCCATCTCCGAGCCGGGCACGCGCGGCGAGCGGATCACCGACGACTCGTTCCTGCTGATGTTCAACTGTGGCGCCGACCCGCAGGAGTTCACCCTGCCGGCCGGGCACGGCGATCAGTGGCGTCTGGTGGTGGACACCGCCCGGGAGCAGGTGCTGCCACCCGGTACCGGGCCGCAGTACGCGGCCGGGAACCGGGTGACACTGACCGGTCGGAGTCTGGTGGTGCTTCAGCGGCCGGCGTAGCCGCCGGCGGTGTCGGCGCGCGGCACCTCGCCCGGCCCGCCCGACTCACCCGGCTGGGGCGCTGCGGCCCGAAGGTCCGGGACGAAGGCGGCCACGGTCTGGGTACGGCCGGCGGGCACCCTGGTGCACAGGGAAAGCACCAGGGCGAGCGCGGGCGCCCCCACGGCCACCGCGAAGGCACCGGAGGGTCCGTACCATTCGGCCATCCGGCCCGACAGGGCCAGGGCGAGCGCCTGCCCGGCCACCAGCGAGCTGGCCGCGAAGGCCATCGACTCGGCGAGCCGGGACGGCTCCACGTGCCGCTCGGTGAGCGCGAACGCGGTGATCAGGTGGGGTGCGACGGCCGCGCCGAGGAGGGTCACGATCAGGTACAGGCCCCACAGGCTGCCGGTGAACAGCAGCGGCACGGCGAGCAGCAGGGCGGCGGCCGTGGCCACGCGCCAGCGCAGCCGGAGCCCGAAGCGGGCGGGCAGCGCGCCCAGGGAGAGCCCCACCGCGGCGCTGACCACGCCGTTGGCGGCGTACACGATCCCAGCCTGGCCGGGCGCCCCCAACTCCTCGGTGAGCGAGGCGATCCCGGCCTGGAGCCCGCCGAACATGGCGCCCTGCAGCAAGAGCGAGCCGCGCACGGAATACACCACGCCGGCCGGTCGGGTGCGCCGCACCCCCTTCGGGCGTTCGGGCGGGGGCGCCGCGGCCGTGACGGCGGCGGTCGGGTGCAGTGCGAAGGCGGTGCCGAAGACGGCGACCAGGGCGGCCGCGCCGCCGAGGGCGACGGCGGGATGGGCGGCGAGGGCGGCCAGCCCGACGAGGGCGGGGCCGATGACGAACGAGACCTCGTCCATGGCCCCTTCGAGGGAGTGGACGGCTCCGATGACGCTCTCGTCGGCCTTGGCGCGGTGCGCGAGGGCCACGGAGCGGGTCCGGGCGAGCGGCCCGATCAGCGGTACGGAGGCGCCGGTGACGGCGCCGATCGCGGCGAGCGGGACGGCGTCGAGTCCGCCGAGCGCGCCGGCGACGAGCGCGGCGGTGGCGACGGCGTTGACGGCGGCGGCGCCGAGCACGACGGGCCGCTGTCCGTGGCGGTCGGAGAGCCGGCCCAGGAGCGGCCCGAAGACCACCTGGCCGGCCGAGAGGGTGCCCCCGACGATGCCGGCGGTGGCGAGGGAGCCGCTGGTCTCCGCGACCAGCAGGACGCTCCCGAACTGGGACATCGCGACGGGCAGCCGGGCGAAGAAGGAGACGAACGGAAGGAGGGGCCCGGTCAGGGCGATGACTTTACGATAGGTGTTGACGGTTCCGACCACTTGATCGACGATAACCCGGCGCAATCACCCGTATGCATTGGGTAATGGCACGGAATCCCGCAGGGTGGGTACGTACGTTCTCATGACCCAGCCGCAGTCGGACACTCAATCGGAATCTGGCATTCCGCCAGCTGTCGCTCCCATGTCACCCACCTCGACCTATCGGCTCCAGTTGCGGCCGGAGTTCCCCTTCGCGGCGGCCGAGGAAGCCGTGCCTCACCTCGCCTCGCTCGGCGTGTCACACCTGCACCTGTCCCCCGTACTGGAGGCCGTGCCCGGCTCCGCGCACGGGTACGACGTCACCGACCACTCCCGGGTTCGGGCCGAGCTGGGCGGCGAGGCCGGACTGCGCTCGCTGGGCGCGGCCGCCCGCGCGCACGGGCTCGGCCTCGTGCTCGACATCGTCCCGAACCACATGGCGCTGCCGACGCCGCTGCGGCTGAACCGGCCCCTGTGGGAGGTGCTGCGGGAGGGCCCGCACTCCCCGTACGCACGCTGGTTCGACATCGACTGGGAGGCGGGCGGCGGGCAGGTGCTGCTGCCGGTGCTCGCCGGGCCGGTGGAGTCCTGCGAGCTGAAGGCCGACGGGGAGGTGCTGCGCTACGGGGAGCAGGAGTTCCCCCTGCGGGAGGGGACCGCGGGGCTGGATCCGGCCGAGCTGTTGGCGGCGCAGTGGTACCGGCCGGCCTGGTGGCGGGAGGCCCGCACCTCGCTCAACTACCGCCGCTTCTTCACCATTTCGGAACTGATCGGGGTCCGGGTGGAGGACCCGGAGGTGTTCGCGGCCACCCACGCGAAGGTGCTGGAGCTGGTCCGGGACGGGGTCGTGGAGGGGCTGCGGATCGACCACGTGGACGGCCTGGCGGACCCGGAGGGTTACCTTCGGCGACTGCGGGCGGCGGTGGGCGAGGGCTGTTGGGTGGTGGTGGAGAAGATCCTCGCCCGCGAGGAGCGGCTGCCTTCCGGGTGGCCGGTGGCGGGGACCACCGGGTACGACGCGCTGCACCGGGTGGACGGGGTGTTCACCGACCCGGGCGGCGCGACCGAACTCGCCGAGAGGTACGTGCAGTTGACCGGAGCCCCGCCGTGGGATCGGACGGCCGAGGCGTGCGCGCGGGAGGTGCTGACCGGCGACCTGGCCGCCGAGCTGGCCGCGCTGGAGCGCCGGGCCGGGCCCGAGCTGGCCGATGCCGTACGGGAGTTGCTCATCGCCTACCCCGTCTACCGGCCGTACCCCGGGGACCCGGAGCCCGCGCCGGAGGCCCTTGAGCGGGCCGCCGCGCGGGTGGGCGCGGGCGCGGCGGACGGCGTACGGGAGCTGCTCCTGCGGGACCCCGCCTTCGCGGCCCGCTTCGCCCAGACCTCGGCGGCCCTGCGCGCCAAGTCCCTTGAGGACCGGGCCTTCTACCGGTACGCGCCACTGCTGTCGGCGACCGAGGTCGGCGGGGATCCGGGCCGGCCGGCGGTGCCGGCGGCGGAGTTCCACGCGTACTGCGCCGAACTGGAGCGGGACTGGCCGCGCTCGGGGACGGTGCTGTCCACGCACGACACCAAGCGCAGCGCGGACGTCCGCGCCCGGATCTCGGCGCTGTCCCAGGCCCCGGACGCGGTGGGCCCCCTCGGGGGCGGCCCCGACGCCCAGCTGTCGTGGGTGGCCCGGCAGACCGCGCTGGGCCTCGGCCCGGTCCCCGATGCCGCGCCCCGGCTGGCAGGGGCCCTGCTCAAGGCGGTCCGGGAGGCCGCGCTGCACACCAGTTGGACCGAGCGGGACGAACCCTACGAGGCGGCCGTCCCCGGGTACGCCCCGGCCGCCCTCGACCTCCCGCCGGAGCTGGCGGAGGCGGCCCGCGCCAATCTGCTGGGCATGACGCTGCTGCACCTGACGATGCCGGGGGTCCCGGAGGTCTACCAGGGCGCGGAGACCGAGTACCGGGCGCTGGTCGACCCCGACAACAGGCGTCCGGCCGTCTTCCCCCGCGACGCGCTGGCCCGGCTCGACGGCGGGTCCGCCCCGGACGGCCCCGCCGAGGAGAAGCTTGCCCTGACGGCCGCCCTGCTGCGGCTGCGCCGGGACCGCCCGGAGCTCTTCACCGGCTACCGTCCCCTGTCCGCCCGGGGCCCGGCGGCGGAACACTGCCTGGCCTTCGCCCGCTCCGACCGCCTCGTCGCGGTGGCCACCCGACTCTCGCACCGGCTGGCGGGGGCGGGGGGCTGGCGCGACACCGCCGTGCCGCTGCCGCCGGGCCGGTGGGTCCCGTTGGCGCCCGGCGCGCCGTCCCCGCCGTACGAGGCCGAGGCGCCGCTCTCCGCGCTGCTGGCCACCCAGCCGGTCGCGGCCCTGATCCGCGCCGAGTAGCCACCCCCTGGGCCCCACGCCTCAATCGCCGGCGAGGCTGGATGCGCGGCTCAAAGCCCCGGGGCTCCACCCGGCACCCCGCGCCTCAATCGCCGACGAGGCTGGATGCGCGGCTCAAAGCCCCGGGGCTCCACCCCGTACCCCGCGCCTCAAACGCCGGCGGGGCTGGATTTCGCCTGGCGTCAGCCAATTCCAGCCTCGCCAGGCGGACGGCGGCAGCCAAATCCAGCCTCGCCGGCGTTTGAGGCGCGGGTCTGGGCGGAGCCCAGGGGGCCGCGCAGCGGCACCTTCAGCCTCGCCCAGCGGCGGCGCGGCCGGCGGAGCCCGGGGGCTTGGCCAGGGGGTTCCCGGGGGGCCCGGGGAACTTCGGGGCCCGGGGAGCAGTAGCCGGCCGCCCCTGCGGGCATGGCATCACTTGTGACCCTCCTCCGCGACACCCGCTACCCCACACCGCACGAACTCGCCCTGACCGCCCGCGCCCTCGCGGACGAGCACCCCGCCGACGCCCGGCTCCGTCAGGCCGGTACGTCCCGGGCCGGGCAGCCCCTCTGGGTGCTGTCCCTCGCGCCGACCGGCGGCCGGGGCTCCGGCCGCAACGTGCTCGTCGTCGCCGGAGCGCACGCCAACGAGCCCGTCGGCGGGGCCACCGCCCTGGCCCTGGCCCGGCGGCTGCTCCACGACCCCGCGCACCGGGCCGGCTGCGGCTGGCACTTCCTGCTCTGCGCCGACCCCGACGGAGCCGACCTGCACCTCACGCCCCGCCCCTACTCGCTGCTCGACTACCACCGCAGCTTCTACCGGCCCCCCGGGCCCGAACAGCCCGAGTGGGCGCCGTCTTTACTGCCCCCGGACCGGCTGCCGCCCGAGACCCTCGCCCTGACCGCGCTCATCGACGAGCTCCGCCCCGTCCTCCAGGTCTCCCTGCACGCGACGGACCTCGGGGGTTCCTGGGTGCAGCTCACCAGGGACATACCCGGCCTCGCCGAGCCCTTCGGCAAATCGGCCGCCGAGCTGCGCATCCCGGTGGAGAACGGGGCCTCGGACGCCGCCGGCTGGCCCTCCCCCGGGCCCGGGATCTTCGTCATCCCGGAGCCGGGGAGCGAGGCCGCCGGGGCCTTCCACCCGGAGGACACCCGGCTCAGCACCTGGTACCACGCCCACCGGTACGCCGGCACCACCGCCATCGTCGAAGTCCCCATGTGGGCCTCCGACCTGGTGGGCGATCCCGCCCCGCACCCCGACCCGCGCGGCGCCCTGCGGATGCTGGCCGGCCGGCTCACCACGGACGCCGCGCTCGTCGCCCGGGTGAGGGAGGCGGCGGAACCCGGCCCGCACCGCGCCGCCGCGCCCTTGCTGCGCGCCGTGGACTGGACCCTCTCCCTGATCCCCCGGATCGCCGTCGAGTGGACCGGCGCCGGCGCCCCCTCGGAGGCCACGGCCGCGTACATCGCCAGCATCGACGCCTTCGGGCGGCGCCTGTCGCTGCGCGCGGCCGCGATGCTGCTGCGGGTGCTGCGCGCGCAGGGCCATCCGGCGGCGCCCGGGCTGGACCGGCTCGTCACGGGGTGGTGCGAGGAGTTCTCGGCCCGCTTCGGGGCCCGCTGGGTCCCGGTGGCCACCCAGGTGGAACACCAGTCCCGTACCGTCCTGGCGACGTACGAACGCCTCGTGGCGGCCGAGCGGTAGCCCGGGGGTCGGCCGCGCCCCGTCAGGCCTCGGCGCGGTCCACGGGCAGGGCGTACCGGCGCTTGGGGGCGCCGGTGGCGCCGAGCCGGTCGTAGAAGCGGATCGCGCCCTCGTTCCAGGCGGGGGTCTGCCATTCGACGTGGTCCAGGCCCAGCTCGCGGGCCAGGCCCGTCACCGCGCCCATCAGCGCGGCCCCGAGGCCATGGCCGCGGGCCTCCTCCGCGAGGTAGAGGCAGTCCATGTGGAGGTGGTGCCGGCCGTCCCAGAAGGCGAACTCCGCCGAGCAGGCGGCGTATCCGGCGACCTCGCCGTCCGGGTTCTCGGCCAGCAGCACCCAAAGCCGAGCGTCCTCGGCGAAGAGCTGCGGGCCGAGCCGCTCGGCGAGACCCGGCGGGCGCGGCGCGGACTTCTCGTAGGCGACGTGCTCGTGGATGAGTTCGACCAGCCGCGGCAGGTCCGCGGGGCGCGCGCGGCGGATGACAGGGGTGCGTTCCGGTTCCATGGACGCCATCCTGCGCGGTGCCCGCCGAACACGCACCGGCGGGTCCCTAGTGCTGTGACCGGAAAGGTTCACCGGGTCACGGCGCCCGGTACGGCACCTCGCCGCGTTGTCGGACCGCGCAAGTACGTCCAGTACGAGCCGCGGCCCTCCGCCTTGCGATGCACCGCACCGAACACCGCGCCCCGGCAAACCTTTCCGGCCACAGCACTAGCTGACAGGACCTACCCCGCCGAGAGGCGGAAGCTCATCTTCCCGAAGCTGATCTGGTCCCCGTCGCGGACCACCGCGGAGCCCGTGACCCGGAGCCCGTTGACCGTGGTCCCGTTGGTCGAGCCGAGGTCCTTCAGCACCCACACCCCGCCCTGCATGCTGAGTTCCGCGTGCACCCGGGACACCGTCTCGTGGCTGAGCCGCAGCCCGTTGCCCGGGTCGCGGCCGATCCGCAGGGCCACCGCGCTCGGGTGCGGGAGCAGCAGCTTGGGCAGTTTCTCGGCAGCCCAGGCACGCCGGACGCCGACGCTCACGGCGGAGGCGCGGCCGACCCAGCCGAACAGCCGACGGGTCCACGGGCTTTCGGCACCCTGCCGGGCCTGGAGGTCGGCGGTGAGCACGGCCAGGTCCTCGGAGCGGCGTGCGACCAGGGCGAGTTCCATCCGGCGCAGGAACGTGTCGTGGGACAGCTTCCCGAGGGCCGCGCCCTCCCGGAGCTGGCCCAGCGCCCGGTCGCGCTCGGCGTCGGAGAGCCGTGGCACGGGGTAGGCGGGGAACTCGAAACTCGACGTCACAGGGTGATTGTCGGCCCGTCGGGGGCGGAGTGTCCAGAACTCCCCCGCCACGCCCGGAATGATGGGCAGGATACGCATGCTGGACACCGCCGGAGACGAGGGGACCCGTCCGTGCAGTTCGAGGTGTGGGCACCACTGACAGGTCATGTCGCCTTGCGACTCGACGACGCGACGTACGACATGGCACGCGATCCGGCCCGCGCCGGCTGGTGGACGGTGGAGGCGCCCGCCGAGGACGGGAGCCGGTACGGCTTCCTGCCGGCCGGCGAGACCACCCCACGGCCCGACCCCCGCGGCCGACGCCTGCCGGACGGCCCCGACGGACTGTCCGCGGTGGTCGACTTCGAGGCGCTCACCGCGCTGCGGACTCCGCCGCCCCGCACCCGGCTCCAGGACGCCGTCCTGTACGAGCTCCACATCGGCACCTTCACCCCCGAGGGCACCTTCGACGCGGCCGCCGCCCGCCTCGGGCACCTCACCGCGCTCGGCGTCACGCACGTGGAGCTGATGCCGGTGTGCTCCTTCCCCGGCCGGCACGGCTGGGGGTACGACGGGGTCGCGCCCTGGTCGGTGCACGAGCCGTACGGGGGCCCCGCCGGACTGTCCCGGTTCACCGAGGCCGCGCACGCGGCCGGGCTGGGGGTGGTGCTGGACGTCGTCCACAACCACCTCGGCCCGTCCGGCAACCACCTCCCCGCCTTCGGCCCGTACTTCACCGACACCCACCACACCCCGTGGGGCGCGGCGGTGAACCTGGACGCGCCCGGCTCCGACGAGGTGCGCGCGTACCTGCTCGGCAGTGCGCTGGCCTGGCTGCGCGACTACGGGATCGTCGGGCTGCGGCTGGACGCCGTGCACGCGCTGGCCGACGACCGGGCGTTGACCTTCCTGGAGGAACTGAGCGCGGCCGTCGACGAGTTGGCGGCGGAGACCGGCCGCCCCCTGTTCCTGATCGCGGAGTCCGACCGGTGCGACCCGCGCACCGTCACCCCGCGCGCCGCCGGGGGGCTGGGTCTGCACGCCCAGTGGAACGACGACTTCCATCACGCCCTGCACTGCGCGCTGACCGGCGAATCCCGGGCTTACTACGCCGACTTCGCCGCCGCCCCGCTCGGCGCCCTCGCCAAGACCATGACCCGGGCCTTCTTCCACGACGGGACCTGGTCCTCCTTCCGGGGCCGCACCCACGGCCGCCCGGTGGACCGCCGGACCCCGGCCCACCGCTTCCTCGGCTACACCCAGACCCACGACCAGATCGGCAACCGGGCACTCGGCGACCGGCTTTCCGCCTCGCTCTCCCCCGGGCTGCTGGCCTGCGCGGCGACGGTGGCGCTGACCGGGCCGTTCGTGCCGATGCTGTTCATGGGCGAGGAGTGGGGGGCCGGGACGCCCTGGCAGTACTTCACCGACCACCCCGACGCGGCGCTCGCCGAGGCGGTACGGGCCGGACGGCGCCGGGAGTTCGCGGCGCACGGCTGGAAGGCGGAAGAGATCCCGGACCCGCAGGACCCGGCCACCCGGGACCGCTCCCGCCTGGACTGGACGGAACCCGAACGGCCCGCGCACGCCCGCCTGTTGGCCTGGTACCGCACCCTGATCTCGCTTCGCCGCACCCACCCGGACCTGCGCGACCCGGACCTGGCGGCGGTCCGGGTCGCCCACGACGAGGAACGCCGCCGGCTCACCTTCCGCCGCGGCGACGTCCGGGTCGCGGTGAACCTGTCGCCGGAGCCGTGGACGATCGCACTCGGCCGCAACAGCGTCCGTGTGCTGGCCGCGTGGGAGCCGGTCGACCCCCCGGGTCCGGACGGGCGGATCCACCTACCCGGCGAATCGGCGGTGGTCCTGGGCCCGTAGGCGCTGTCCGGGCGATCTCGCCCGTCGCCGCCGTGATTCCCACGGACCGCCGCGCCCGGAACGACATGGGCATGCCATCGATAGCATCAGACGACTGCCGCGCGCCCGAGGGGGAACCGATGCCACATGCCGATCAGCCCGTCCTGAAGCCACTGGGGCCGGACGACCCCTCCGAGGTCTCCGGCTACGAACTCCTCGCCAGGATCGGCGAGGGCGGCATGGGCTCGGTCTATCTCACCCGTACCCGAGGCGAGCAGCCGGTCGCGCTGAAGCTGATCCGCCGCGAGTTCGCCCAGGACGCGGCCTTCCGGGCACGCTTCGAAGCGGAGGTCCAGGCCGCCCGCCGGGTCTCCGGCTACCACATCGTGCCGGTGCTGGACCACAACATGAACGGCGACCAGCCCTGGATCGCCACCTCCTACGTCCCCGGGCTCGCCCTCGACGACGCGCTCGCCGCCTTCGGCCCACTGCCCCTTCCCGCCGCCCTCCAGCTCGTCGGGTGCACCGCCCGGGCCCTGGTGTCGGTGCATGCCGCATCGGTCATCCACCGCGATCTCAAACCCAGCAACATCCTGCTCGGCTCCCAGGGCCCCTGGGTCATCGACTTCGGCATCGCCCGCGCCACCGACACGACCCAGCTCACCCAGACCGGCGGCTTCATCGGCACTCCCCAATACATGTCGCCCGAACACGCACTGGGAAGAAGGGTCACCCCGGCCACCGACGTCTTCGCCCTCGGACTGATCGCGGCCATCGTGGCGACCGGCCGTCACCCCTACGGCGACGGCTCGGGACTCTCCATCGCCGCCCAGATCGCCAACACTCAGGCGCAGCCACCGGACCTGAGCGGCTACCCGGACCAGCTTCGCCCCCTGCTCCAGGCATGCCTGGCCGCCGACCCTGCTGCCCGGCCCACTCCCACCGCCCTCGCCGACTGGTGCCGGCAGGTGTCCGGACGGCAGCTCTCCGACTTCACCGACTGGCTGCCGCCCCAGCTCACCGCGGAGATCGCCCGACGCGAGCAGGAGGCTCTGCGTCCGCCGCGGTCCGCGGCTCGGACCCAGGCCTCGGAGCAGCCGCAGGCTGTTCAACTGGGCAAGCCGCAGCAGCCCGCACATCAGGCCACCTACGTCCCCACCCAGGCGGTGCCCAGCCCCAACCGCCCTACCCAACACGGCCCGTACGCCCCGACCCAGGCCGCCCCGCCCACACCGACTCCCCGGTACGCCCCGGACACCCCACCCGCCCGAGCGGCAGGGAGCCACCGGAAGGCCATGCTCATCGGCGGTACGGTTCTGGCGCTGAGCCTGATCGCCGGCGGCGCCTGGGTTCTCACCCGCGACGGCGGAGACAAGAAGTACAAGGCTGTCGAGCAGAGCAAGCCGATTTCACTCACGAGGGGAAGCGGCATCGAGTTCATCGACCTCGACAAGGGGTATCCCAAGGCGAATTACGATGCCAATGAGATCTCCCTGTCCACTGGTGAATTCGAGTTCACGGGACTCAAGGGCGGATGGGGCAAGAGCGGTGGGACCACGCCGGAGCAGTGCGCGGACGGCATGAAGAAGAACGGGCTGTCGACGAAGCTGTTGGCCCACGAGCTGCACGGTGGCTCCGCCAAGGTCGTCCAAGGTGACCTTCTTTGTCTTCAGACGTCCGGCGGCTACCTGGCGATGCTGAAGATCACCTCTGTCGTGCCCAACCAAATCGGCGTCGGCGAGGCCCGTCTCGCGACACCCGACTACAAGGCGGAACTGACCCTCTGGGAACCTCCGTCGTAGAGCGCATCACTCGTCAGTCGGTCCCCGAGTCATCGAGCGCGAGGTGACGGCGGTACTCCTCCCACGACGGCAGCCGCATCGCCGGCTCCGTCGGGCTGACCTCTCTGGTCTCGAACTCCGCCGGTACGCGGCGCCGCTGCAGCTCGTCGAACGCCTCCAGCGACAACGCGTCCACGGCATCGGGATCCGCGTACCGTCTGCCGTCGATGACGAACCTTGCGGACCAGTCGTCGCCGTCCTTGATCCGGACGACACAGATGTCCCGATTCGCACCACTCACCAGCGGTCCTCCCCCCGTTTCCGCCAACCCATCGCACCACCATGGCCATCGGCACCCCGGATGGCCGGGCCGGGCACACGCGTTTGACGCGAGCGGCACCCGGTGTGGTTCCCCTGCGCGGGGTGCCTTGCCGACCCGGCCCGATCGACAAGGCACCCCTCCGGTCACTCCACGACGGCCAGCTCGCGCGGGGCGTTGTTGAAGCTCCGCGCACCGTCCTCGGTGACCGTCACGATGTCCTCGATCCGGACGCCGAACCGGTCCGGCAGGTAGATGCCCGGCTCCACGGAGAAGCACATGCCGGGGACGAGCGGCTGCTCCTCGCCCTCGACCATGTACGGGGGTTCGTGGGTGGTGACGCCGATGCCGTGGCCGGTGCGGTGGATGAAGCGGTCCCCGTAGCCGAATTCGGTGATCACCGCGCGGGCCGCCCGGTCCACCTCCTGGCAGGAGACCCCCGGGCGGACCGCCGCCACGCCCGCCTGCTGGGCCTCGCGGACGATGTCGTGCACGCGCTGCTCCTCGGCGGTCGGCTCGCCCACGTGCACGGTGCGGGAGATGTCGGAGCCGTAGCCGTACCTGAGGCCGCCGAAGTCGAGGACGATCATGTCCCCGTGCCGGATGACCCGGTCGCCGGCCTCGTGGTGCGGGTTGGCGCCGTTGGGGCCGGAGCCGACGACGGTGAAGTCGACCTGGGAATGGCCGTGCGCGCGCAGCAGGGCCGCCAGGTCCTCGGCCACGTCGGTCTCCCGGCGGCCCGCGAAGGGGACGTGGAGGATCTGCTCGTAGGCGGCGTCGGCGGCCTCCCCCGCCGCGGCGAGGCGCTCCAGCTCCCGTTCGTCCTTCACCGCGCGGAGCATGGGCAGGGAGTCGGTGAGGGACACGTAGGAGGTCGCGGGCAACTCCCGCTGGAGGCCGAGGAGGTGCAGGGCCCAGGTGTTGTCGCTGACCCCGAAGCGGCCGGCCACGTCCAGCAGCGGGGCGGCCAGGGCGTACGGGTTCTTCCCGTCGGTCCAGTCCCGCAGGGTCAGCGCGGAGGCGCCGGCGGCCTTGGCGGCGTCGGGTGCCTCCAGCGCGGGCACGACGAGTACCGGGTCCTGCCCGGCGGCCAGCACGAGCAGGGTCAACCGCTCGGTCTCGGCGGTGGGGCGGTATCCGGTGAGGTGGGTGAGGTCGGGCCCGGGGGCGATGAGCAGCCCGGCGAGTCCCGCGTCGGCGGCGGTCTGCGCGGCGGCGGCCATCCGGGCGGAGTAGTCGTCGGCCGTGAAGGGTGCCGGGCCTTCGGATGTGGCGTCACGTGTCATGCGGGTGATCCTGCCGTCAGGCGTGCGGCGAGGGCAGCGGCCGCGCCGGTCGGCGTGCCCGGGGAGAGCAGCTCCGTACGGTGCACCAGGCGGGGCGCGGACAGCGGTACGGCGACCCCGCCGCCGGCGGCCTCGGCGACCCGGCGGGGCAGCAGGACCAGGCCGTGGCCGGCCGTGGCGAGGGCGCAGAGGCCGTGCAGGTCGGTGCCGTCGTAGCGCAGGGCCGAGCGGGCGGCGGTGAGCGGTGGGGCGCACAGGCCGGGGGCGTCGAGCCAGCGGGCGTCTACGAGGTCGTCCAGCCGGAGGGAGGCCCGCCGCGCGAAGGGGTGCCCGGCGGGCAGCAGTACGGCGATCTCCTCCTCGCCGACTCCCGTCACGGTGAGCGGGGCCACGTCGGGCAGCCGCAGCGGATCGCTCAGCGCGGCCGGCCCGTCGACGAGGCCCAGGTCGCAGCCGCCGGTGGCGACGGCGGCCGGCACCTCGGCCGGGGCGACGACCCGCAGCGTGACCCCGGTGGTGGGCAGGGCCGCGAGCAGCCGGGGCCCCAGCGCGAGCGGGGACACGGCGAGCGTGACGCGCCCGGGCGGGGCGGCGGCCAGCCGCAGCACGTCGGCCCGCGCGGCGTCGAGCCGCAGCAGCAGCGGTCCGGCGTGCTCCAGCAGCCGCATCCCCGCCGGGGTGGGCGCCACGGGCCGCCGGGTGAGCAGCTCGGCCCGCAGGTCCGCTTCGAGGGCGGCGATGTGCTGGGAGACGGCGGACTGGGTGTAGCCCAGCTCGCGCGCGGCGGCCGAGAAGGAGGCCAGCCGGGCCACGGCGACGAAGGTGCGGAGCAGGTGCGGATCCATCCGCCCAGCATGCCGGGCGCCCTGCGGGCGGCTCCGCGTGGACCCGCGGGGGCTCCGCCCCCGCACTCCCGCGCCTCAAACGCCGGCGGGGCTGGATTCACCATCAGCAGTGCTTATCGAGCATGCAGCAACAATCGTTGGCGCTGAACGATGGACCGGGACCAAGATGATCCACATGACCACCGCACAGACCGCGCGGATCGCCCTCGTCGGCGACCGCTCCCCGCACGTGAAGTCCCACACCCGCATCCCGCTCCTCCTCGACGCCCTGGCCGCCCGCGACGGTCTCGTCCTGGACGCCTACTGGATCCCCACCGGCGACGCCGCTGCCGAGGCCGCCGCCGGGACACTGGCCCGCTTCGACGCCGTGTGGGTGCTCCCCGGCAGCCCGTACGCCAGCGAGGCCGGGGTGCTGGACGCGATCCGGGTGGCCCGGGAGGAGGGCATTCCCTTCCTCGGGACCTGTGGCGGCTTCCAGCACACCCTGCTGGAGTACGCCCGGACGGTGTGCGGGCTGACCGCGGCCGCCCACGCGGAGAACGACCCTGGCGCGGCGGACCCGCTGATCACGCCGCTCGCCTGTTCGCTCGTGGGGCACGAGGGCCTCGTACGGGCCGAGCCCGGCTCGCTCGCCGAGTCCGCGCTCGGCGCGGAGCGGTCGATGGAGCGCTACCACTGCAATTACGGGCCCGAGCCCCGACACCTGCCGACCCTCGCCGCGCACGGGCTGCGCCTGTCCGGCCACGACGAGGACGGGCAGGTGCGCATCGCGGAGCTGCCCGGGCACCCGTTCTTCCTGGCCACGCTGTTCCAGCCGGAGCTGCAGGGGGACGGGACGGTGCCGCACCCGATCGTCCGGGCCCTCGCCGTGGCCGCTGTGACCCACGCCACCGCCGCGCGCCCGGCCGCCGCCGTGGCGGAATAAGGCGTCGCAGGACCACCCCGCTGATCGGCTATGCTGTGCATGCACATCGAACGGGTGGTCCGCCGCCCTTCGTGGTGGGTGTAGCTCAGTTGGTAGAGCACCTGGTTGTGGTCCAGGTGGCCGCGGGTTCAAGTCCCGTCACTCACCCTGTTGGTCCCGTGAGGGGTACGAGGTTTCCTCGTACCCCTCACGGGCTTTTCCGTTACGCCTGTACCAGGCGGAGCAGCGCGGAGATGTCCTTCTCGAAGGTGAACTCGCGCACCAGCGTCGTGGGGCGTCCGCCTTCCAGGCGCCAGACGAAGTGGTACAGCGCCGGGACGCCGTTCTCGGCCCGCCGCATGATCACCGACGCCTGGTCCCCCCACACGGTCGCGCCGGGGAACGTGACGTCGTCGACGGAGTCGCCCAGCCGCTCCCCCTGCTCGCGCAGGGCCCGGAAGCGGTCCATGAACTGGGCCTTGGTGAGCGTGACCGACCGGCCCGCCTCATCGGTGCGCAGGTTCTCGAACTCGGGGTCGTACAACGCGTCCAGCCGGTCGATGTCCAGCGCCAGCCCGGCGTCGAGGTACTCCCGCATCCGCTCCACGAGCTGCTCGTACATGATCGTCTCCTCTGTCGGCGCGAGCCCCGGACGGGCTCGTGGGACCACCATCACGGCCGCCACCGACAGATCGCCCACAAGCCGCCCACAGGCCGCCGACGTCACGCCCTCAGGAAGGCCTCGACCTCGGTGGCGAAGGCCACGGGGGTCTCGTGCGGCGGGTAGTGGCCTGAGCCCGGGATCGTGACGATCCGGCAGTTCGGGTACCAGGCCTGCCAGGTGGCCCGCATCACTTCGGCGGTGAGCGCGAGGTCGTACTCCCCGACCAGGACCAGCACCGGGACGGTGTTGCCCTTCACCGCGGAGGACAGGTCGAGCGGCTGCCAGCTCGCGAGGTGGCCGGCGAAGGCCTCGGGGCGGGAGACGCCGAGGGAGTGCTCGACCATGCGGTCGAGCCAGTGGCGGCTCGCGCGGTTGCCGGTGACCAGGTCGAGGATGGTCCGGCGCTTGGCCGGGTCCTCGGCGGCGCCGTAGAAGAGGGCGTGGGTCGCGTCGTCCATCTCGTACGGGGCGGCCGGCACGGGCGTGAGCCCGATCAGCTTCTCCACCCGCTCGGGAGCTCGGACCAGCACCTGCTGGATGGCCTTGCCGCCCATGGAGTGGCCGAGGAGGGAGAAGGTGTCCCAGCCGAGTTCGTCGGCCAGTTCGAGGACGTCGTCGGCGATCTCGGGGAGCGTGTAGCGGCCGGGGACGTCCCGGCGGTCGCCGTAGCCGCGGTAGTCGAGGAAGGCGTACGAGAACCCCTCCGGGTCCAGGTAGTCCAGTACGGAGCCCCAGTTGGCGGAGGTGCCGAACCAGTCGTGCAGCACGATGACGCGGACGGGTCCGGTACCGATCCTGCGGTGGGCGATGGCCATGCGTTCTCCCTCGGTGACGGGGTGGAGAAGACCGACGCCGTACGTTCTGCCCAGCGCGCCTACCATCACACCGTCGCCCGAGGACGAGTCACGCCACGGTGTACTCCGTGTCCCCGAAGTCGGCCACCACGCGCAGCCGGCCGCCGAGCGCCTCGATGTAGGAGCGCAGGGTCGCGACCTCCGTGCGGTCGGTTTCGCCGTTCTCGATGGCCGACACCCTGGGGGCCGAGACGCCCATGGTCTCCGCGACGTCCTTCTGGGTCAGCGCCTGCTCCTGGCGGATCTCGGCCAGCCGATAGGCGCGGACCTCGGCCATGAGCCGATCCATCGCGGCCTGCTTCTCCGCCGGAGACCGCACCGGCAGGCCGGCAGCCACCCGGCGCTCACGCACCTGGGGCTTGGCCTCCTCCCAACCGACAGCGCCGATTCGTACTCCCTGGTGTCCAGCTCCGCGATGTGGGCCTGGTAGCGCTTCTCCGCGAGCGGGATGTTGACTTCATACCACCGCTGCCAGTTCCCGGCCTTGTCGCGGCAATGCCACGCCCGCGAAGTTAACGCAAGCGTTAACTTCGCGGGCGGCTGAAGCGGCGGGTTCACCCGTACGGGAACCGGGTCAGGCGGTCTTGATCGCCGGGTCGGAGACGCCCGGGGCGCCCGTTTCCACGTGGCCGGCGAAGCGGCGCAGGAAGGTGGTGTCCGCGTCGGAGACCACCGTGACGTCGTACCAGCGGCCCGTCGCGCTCAGGTCCGCCGTGTACGTGGCGGTGCCGCCGGCCGCGACCCGGAGGGTCTGGGTCGCGGCGTTGTAGGAGTTGGTCACCGTGAGGTTGACCGCCGCCGAACCGGAGTTGCTCAGGGTCAGCTTGAGGTTTCCGGTGGCCCCGTCGTGGCGGGCCGTGACCTCGGGGCCGGCCTTCTTCGCCGGGCCCTTCCAGGTGCGCAGGAAGCCGTTCGGGCCCCACACCGTGAGGTTGATCTGGTTGCCGGTGGAGCTGCTCGTGGACCAGGTGTCCGAGAGGGTCTTGCCCGCCTCGACCGTGTAGGGCCAGGGGCCGTCCGTGCGGTTGCCCGAGGTGCTGTGGAAGTGGGCGCCGAGGGTGGGGCCGGAGGCGAAGGTCAGGGTGAACTTGCCGGTGGAGGTCGTGGCCCGGCCGTCCACGTACGGGCTGTAGCCCAGCGCGCGGGTCGGCTTGGAGCCGGCCTCCTGCTTCGGCAGGGTGCCCGTGGCCGGCGGCGTCGGGTGGTAGGACGGGTGGCGGTTCTTGTCCGGCGGGACGTACCCGGCCGTGGACGGCAGGGCGGCGGGCGCGGCGTCGGCCCGGGTGAAGTCGAAGGCGGAGGTCAGGTCACCGCAGACGGCGCGGCGCCACGGCGAGATGTTGGGCTCCTGCACACCGAAGCGCTTCTCCATGAAGCGGATCACCGAGGTGTGGTCGAAGGTCTCGGAGCAGACGTAGCCGCCCTTGCTCCAGGGGGAGACCACGATCATCGGGACGCGCGGGCCGAGGCCGTACGGGCCTGCCGAGTAGCCGGAGACGCCACCGGTGTACAGGTCGCCGGTCACGCTCGCCGTGGACAGGCCCCAGGCGGAGGACGCCGGCGGGTACGGCGGCACGACGTGGTCGAAGAAGCCGTCGTTCTCGTCGTAGGTGATGAACAGGGCCGTCTTCGCCCACACCGCCGGGTTCGCGGTCAGCGCGTCCAGCACCTGCGAGATGTACCAGGCGCCGAAGTTCGTCGGCCAGTTCGAGTGCTCGCTGAACGCCTCCGGGGCGGCGATCCAGGAGACCTGCGGGAGGGTGCCGTTCACCACGTCCGCGCGCAGCCGGTCGAAGTAGCCGTCGCCCGCCTTGACGTTGGTGCCCGTACGGGCCTTCTCGTACAGGGCGCTGCCGGGCTGGGCGTTGCGGTAGTTGTTGAAGTACAGCAGCGAGTTGTCGCCGTAGTTGCCGCGGAAGGCGTCGTTGATCCAGCCCCACGAACCGGCCGCGTTCAGGCCGTCGCCGATGTCCTGGTAGACCTTCCAGGAGACTCCGGCCGACTCCAGGCGCTCCGGGTAGGTCTTCCAGCCGTAACCGGCCTCCTGGTTGCCGAGGACCGGGCCGCCGCCGACGCCGTCGTTGCCCGTGTAACCCGTCCACATGTAGTAGCGGTTGGGGTCCGTGGCGCCGATGAAGGAGCAGTGGTAGGCGTCGCACACGGTGAAGGCGTCGGCGAGGGCGTAGTGGAACGGGATGTCGTTCCGCGTCATGTACGACATGGTCGTGGCCGTCTTGGCCGGAACCCACTTGTCGTACTTGCCGTTGTTGTACGCCTGGTGGCCGCCGGCCCAGTCGTGGTTCAGGCCCTCCAGGAACTGCATCCCGAGGTCCTCGATCTGCGGGTTGAAGGGGAGGATGTCCTTCGTCCCGTTGGACTGGTGGAAGACGGACTTGCCGTTGTCCTGGAGGACGGGACGCGGGTCGCCGAAGCCCCGGACCCCCTTCATCGCGCCGAAGTAGTGGTCGAAGGACCGGTTCTCCTGCATGAGGACGACGATGTGCTCGATGTCCTGGATCGTTCCCGTGGTGCCCTGCGCCGAGATGGCGGCCGCCCGCGCGATGCTCTCGTTCAGCATCGCGACGGCGGCGGTGCCACCGGCTATCTGCAGGAACCTGCGCCGATTGAATTCGGTCATGGAGTGACGTCCTCTGCGGGTGAGGGGGGTGTCTGGGGGCGCCCCAAGAACAGCGCCCCCGGGGTACCGGACGGAGATCACTTCGTGACGGTGCGCCGTACACCTGGAGAACGAAAGCTCTCCCGAACGGCCCGCGTATCTGCTGGAATGACCTCCCACACACTGCACGGGGGGCGCAGAACGGATGGCCGGGACCGACTTCGGGCATGCCCTCGGGCTGTCCCGCGCGCTCTCCGGTCTGCCGCTCTCGCCGCTCGTCGGAGGGTACGGGGAACTCGTCTCCGCGCAACAGACCCTCGGATTAAGTCACTTGGGTGCACTCCTGGCCCCTGCGGGCGGCCGCCTGCGGGTGCTCGACGGGGTCTTCCGCGTCGAACGGCCGGGGCGGCGCGCCCATGTGAACGCGGCGGTGCTGCGCGCGCTGCGCGTGCACCGGCCCGAGGCGGCATGGCTGCTGGACCGGCTCGCGGGGATCCAGGAACGGGACCCGGCGGCGCTGCGGCGGATCCTGCTCTACCAGCTCGTCCACCTGCTGCACGACCACCCCGCGGGCCACCTGCCCGCCACCGCGGCCGGCTTGGGGGTGGACCCGGCGGAGACGGCGGTACTGGTCCATGCCGCGGCGGCGCGGGCCCGGCTCGACGCGGGGCAGCGGGCCGCCGCCGAGGGCCTGGAGGACGACTGGCTGACCCGGCGGGTGCGGGCGGCCGGGCGGAAGGCCGCGGTGCTGCCCGCGGGGGGCGGGGACCGCTCCCTGGAGGCCCGGCGCGCCGAGCTGGCCGCCCGGGCGGGGGCCGCCGACGCCGCGCTCGACGCGGCCCGGCGCTTGGAGGAGCAGGGCGAACCGGACCGGGCCTCCGTCCAGTACGAGGAGGCCGCCTGGCTGGCGGGAGACTGCCCGCGCGCGGTGCGCGGGCTGGTCCGCACGTACCGGCCGGAGCCGGGCGATCCCGGCCCGCTGGAATCCGTACTCGTGCCCGACGGCGTCGAACTGCGGTGGCCGCCGGGCCGGTTCGAGGGGCGGAACTGGCGGGTGGTGCGGCTCACCCAGGGCGAGCCGGCGGGCTTACCGCTCGCCGAGGTGGCGGGGCGGCCGCGCGGGGGCGTCCTGCTGGACCGGGACACCGGGATCGGGGTACGCGTCCGCCATGTCGCCCTGCCGCTCGGGGACGACGGCGCGGTGGACGGACCGCCGCTGATCGGCGCCCCGGTGGCCGTCGCCCCGACGGTGACGGGGCTGGGCGTCGCCGACGGCAACGGCTGGATCGAGGCCACCTGGACCGCCCCGGCGGGCGCGGCCGACGCCGAGGTGACCCTGACCGGCCCGCGGGGACGCGTGGCCGGCCTCGCGCCGGGGCGGGAGAGCCTGCGCGCCGAGGGGCTGGAGCCCGGCGCGCACGAACTCGTCGTCCGTGCCCGGTACTTGGTGCCGGGCCGCTCCGGCCGCGCGATCCTCTCGGCGCCGGTGACGACCCCGGCCACCGTCCACCCCTGGCCGGCTCCCGTGCGCGCCCTGACGGCGACGCCTCTGGAGTCGGGCGGCCTGCGCTTCCACGTGACCGGCGCCGAGGGTGCCGACGGCACCGTGGTACGCCTGGTGGAGTGGCCCGCCGGCGCGCCCGCGGCGGGCACCGAACTGAGGACCGCCGACCTGCCGCCGCCCCTGACCTGGATCAGCCCGCGCGCACTCGGCCCCACCGAAGCGCACGCGGGCGGTCCCGAGACGGCCGGCACCGAAACCAGCCGCATCGACACCACCCGAACGGGCGCAGCCGACGGCAGTACGACCGGGGCCGGGACGACCGGGGCCGGGACGACCGGGGCCGGCGGCCACGCGGGCGCGGCCGGTCCAGGCGGCGGCGCCGCGCCCTGGGACGACCGCGGCCGGCTCCTGGTGGGGCGGCCGCCCGGTGGGACGCTCGTGAGCGTGGCCGCCGTGGCCGTGCTCGGGGAGCGGGCGCTGGCCGGGCCGGTCGTGCTGGTCGAGGCGCCGCTAGCGGTGACCGGGCTCGCGGTGCGGCGGACCTCGCCCGAGCAGGTGCAGCTCACCTTCGACTGGCCGGGCACGACCGGCACCGTCACCGCCGCAGTCACCCAGGACGGCCGGGTCACCGAGCACGCCGTGGCCCGTAGCGTGTTCCTCCGCGAGGGACTGCGGCTGCCGGTCACGCCCGCCGCGTTACGCGTCGACGCCTACGCGGCGCCCCGCAGCGCCCGCTCCGTGCTTGCCGCCGCGTCCGGCGATGCGCGGGCCGAGCTGCCCGCCGACGTGGCCATCGCCTACGAACTCCTGCCCGGCGCCCGGCGCGGCCTGCGCCGCGGGCCCGCCGTCCTGCGCGTGACCGTACGCGCCACGGACGCCACCGCCGAGCTTCCCGGCTTCGTATTGGTCGCCCGTGGCGACGGCGGCCGCAACCCGCAGCGCCCGCACGGCCCCACCGGCGGCACGACCCTGTGCCGGCTGACCGGAGACGAGCTCGCCTCCGCCGGGACGCTGGAGCGCGAGATCGACCCCGCCACCGCCCCCGGCCGTCCGTACGCCGTCCGCGGTTTCCTCCTCGGCGGCCGTGCCGCCTCCGTCCGGCTCGAAGAGCCCCCGATCCAGTCCCTGGTGGTCCGCTGACATGACCTCCGTCGTCTGCCCCTACTGCTTCGACCGGTCCCCGGCCGCCAAGCTGCCCTACCGCTGCCAGATGTCCCCCACCGGGGTGCGCGGCGGCAAGCCCTGCACCGCCGAACTCGACACGGTGTGGGCCGAGTTCATCGGTCCGGCCGTGCCGCCCGCGTTGAAGATGCGCGGGCCCGTCTTCGAGGCCGCGCGTGGCCTCGGCGGGCGGATTCCGCGCCAACTGCCGCTCGGCGGCGGGGGATCGCGGGCGGAATGCCCGGACTGCGGGGTCTCCACCCCGGTCCGGGTGTGCCGGCGTTGCCACAGCGACTTCCCGAGTGACTACTGCGACCAGGACACCCGGATCATCGCCCTGCTCGGCCCCAAGGGCTCGGGCAAGAGCACGTACGTGTCCGTGCTCGTCAACGAGCTGCGCGGCAGGGTGGGGCGGGCCTACGGGGCCTCGCTGACCCCGATGGGCGGCGAGACCCAGCGCCGGGACCGGGAGATGGCCGAGGACCTCTACGACCGGCTGCGGCTGCCCGAGGCCACCCGACCGGCCGCGCTCGGCTTCAACGACCCGCTGCTGTACCGGCTGAGCCTGCCGCTGCGGCGACGGCTGCGCGGCGACGGCAGCCGGCACACCGCGCTGGTGTTCTTCGACGCGGCGGGCGAGGACCTGGGCAGCGCCGAGGCCATGGACCGGTACACGCACTACCTGGCCGCCGCCGACGGGATCATCCTGCTCGTGGACCCCTTGCAGATGCGGGCGGTGCGCGACCGGCTGCCGGAGGACTCCGAGCTTCCGCTGCCGGTGGTGGAGACCCCGCCGCAGCAGATCGCCGGGGACCTCGCGGCGCAGCTGCGGGCCCGCGGTCGCGGCTCCTCCCGGGGCCGGGTCACCACCCCGGTGGCGGTGGCCGTGACCAAGACGGACTCCCTCTCCGCGCTGGTGGACCCGCACTCCCCGCTGCTGCGCAACGCCGACCACTCGGCGGGGGCGGTGGACGAAGAGGACCGGCTCGCGGTGCACGAGGAGATGCGGGCGCTGCTGGACGGCTGGGACTCGGGCGCCCTGCTGCGGCAACTGGAACGGGATTTCGCGCAGCTGTCGCTGTTCGGGCTGTCGGCGCTCGGCTCGCCGCCGCCCGCGCACGCGCCCGCCGACGCCCCGAAGTCCGGTCCGCAGCCGCTGCGCGTGGAGGACCCGCTGCTGTGGCTGCTGGGCCTCGGCGGCCTGCTGCCACAGGCCTCGGGCGCCGCGCGCGCGGGCGGTCGTGGCACGGGCGGTCCCGGCGCGGGCGGTCGTGCCGGGGTGGAGGGAGAGGCGTGAAGCTCGCGCAACTGCACTACACCTCGGCGCCACCCGGCCCCGACGGCTCCGGGTTCCGGTTCACCGCCGTCACCCCCGGGGTGCCGGCCGGGCTGCTGCGCGAGGCGGAGCAGCTCATCGGCTACGAGCCGCCCCGGGAGGCGCCGCCGCGCCCGAGTCCGGAACAACTGGTGTCCTTTCCGCAGGCGTTGAGCCTGAGCGTGCTGGCCGACGGGAGCCGGCTGCTGGCCCGTGCTGTGTACACGGGCGCCGACTACAGCGGACGCTGGGGCAACTTCCACGCCCACGCGGTGCACTTGCCGCAGCAGGAAGGCTCCGGACCGGCCGTCGGCGCGCTGCCGATCACCTCCTGGGGCTCGCCGCAGTGGGCCGTCGACACCCCGGCGGACGGGGCTCCCGCGCTGGCGGCCGTTCCCGTACCGGGGCCGCACGACCCGGCCGGGCTCGCCGAGTTCGTCAGCGCCCGGGGGCCGTGGCTCGCGGGCTTCTTCGCCGATGTGCGCCGGCTCGGCGAGGACCCGGCGGCCCCGCAGATCGTGCTCGTGGAGACGGGCAGCGAGGCCGTGGCCCGCTGGATCATGCTCGCGTGCAGTGTGCTGCCCCACCAGCGCGGCCAGTGGCTCACCTTCACCACCTACACCCGGCGCCCCCAACTGGCCCGGCAGCAGATCATCGGTGTGGTCCCCGAGGACGGCCTGGGCCTCGCCGGGCAGGAAAGCCGCTACCGGGTGTACGACGCCACGCGCGCGACGGCCCCCGCCGCCGGGGCGCCCGACGCGTGGGCCGACACCGCCGCCCGGATCTGGCAGGCGCGGCGCCAGGAGCTGTTCGCGGAGGTCCGCCGGCTCGGCGCCGACCCGTACGACGCGGGCCCGCTGGCCGCGCTCGCCCTCGCCGCCGACATCCCCCTGCCGGCCCCCGGCCGGACCGCCGCCGCGGACTGGGCCGCCGGGCACCCCGGCGCCCTGGACGCGGCGCGGCTGCACGCGCTGGCCCTGGCACTGGGCCGCCCCACGCCCTCCGCCGGGGACCGGGACGCGGCCGAGGTCGCCGCCTGCGGGCGACTGCTGGCGGCCCTGGACGGCTGGGCCCCGCCCGCCGTGTGCGAGCCCCTGGCCGAGCTGGCCCTCGCCGAGGCGGTGCGCGGCGCGGCCGTGCCCGCCGTGCTGCCCTCCGCCGGGGCGCTGGGCGGGCCCGCCCGGGCCCGGCTCGCCGCGGAACTGGAGCCGCGGCTGCGGGCAGGGCTCGGCGCCCCCGGGACCGAACCGGGCGACCGGGCAGGGCTGTTGCGGGTCGCCTCCGTGCTGGGGGCGGACACCGCCGACCTGCTGCCCGGGGTGGCCCGGCAGCTGGCGCTGGCGCTGCTCGCCGATCCGGATTGGGCGTACGGCGAGGGGGTACGGGCCGCGCTCGCGGAGCTGCCGGCGCTGCGGGCCCTCGTACTCAATCAGCTCGACTCCCTCGCGGCGGGCGATCCGGCCGCGGCACGGAACCTGTTCGCCCGGACCGGGCTGCGGCTGTCGGCCTCCGACGCGCGGCCGCACCTGCGGATGTGCGCCTCGGCCTCCGGTGTGGTCGGGTCCGCCCCGGACCGGGTGGCGGCGCTGCACGCGCTGCTCGGCGAGTCCGGGGTCTCGTTGTACGCGGAGCCGCTGGTGCTGCGCACCGCGATGCGGCTGGTGTGGGACGGGGAGGCGCCGCGTGCGGGTGAGGCCGCGCTGCTGCTCGGGGCGACGGGGGCGCACGTCCACCGGGAGGCCGGGACCTGGGAGTTGCTCGCGCGGGCGGCGGCCCTGGCCCCGGCCGAGGACCTGGAGGCGGCGGAACTGGCGCCCAAGATCCTCACGGACTTCCAGCGGGAACTCCCCGCCCCGCTGCGGCCGTCGCTGCTGATCCTGGAGCTGGCCCGCAACCTGCGCGCGGGCACGGCGGGCCCGGGCTGGGTCCGCCAGGCCCTGGACCTGGGGTCGACGGGCCCGGAGCCGGGGGCGCGCGCGCAGGCGTACGCGGCGTTGTCCGCGCGACTGCTGCTGGCCGAGGAGCGGCCGGAGAACGAGCTGCGGGCGCTGATCGAGAGCAATGACGCGGATCTGCTGGCCGCGTACCGGCTGGCCGCGCGGGAGGCGGAGGTCACGGCCCGGCTGCGGCTGTCCCCCTCCTTCGTCGCGGACTGCTTCACGGTGTGGTCCTCCCAGCCGCAGGCCGGACCGGTCTGGCAGGAGGCCCGCACCGATCTGCTCGAAGGGGTGCTGCGGCCGGTCGTGCGGGGTCTGGCGCCGGCGGAGCTCTCCTCGGCGGAGAAGGCCCTGTCCCGGCTGGGTGGCCGCTTGGCGGACGAGTTCCGCACCTGGCAGCGCCCGAGCGCGATGGGTCGGCTCCGCGACCGGTTCAAGCGCCGGTCCGCCGGGCGCGGCGCCGAGGGCGGGTCCGCGGAGCGCTCGGGCGAGGGCCTGGCCGCCGGGCGCGGCACCGAGGGCGGGGACGGCCTGCCGGGCGGTCCCGGCGGGTCCGCAGCACCCGGCAGCAGCGGTCGCCCCGCTGATGGACCCGACATCCCGCGCACGTACGACGCGCACCGCCGGCGGCCCGGCGAGGACCCTGCCGGGTTCGGCCCGACCGGCCGGCCGACCGAAGGCCCCGGCTCCTCCAGCGGGTACGGGCGCCCGGGTGCCCCCGGCCACGGCCACGGCCACGGCCACGGCCACGGAGACCGGGGAGGGGAGTGGTGAGTACCGAGATCGTTCTCCGCGCGCTCGTCTACGGCACCGGGATCGTCGCCGTCGGCGTGTGCCTGTTCTACGGGCTGTGGCAGTTCCTCGGGCTGGCTCTGGGAGCCGCCGGGCGGGCCTTCGGACCTCGGGAGCGCCGGACCCCGGACCCGCGGGTCGTCCCGTACCCCGGCAGCGAGCCGGCCCTGCGCGCGTACTGGGCCTTCCAGATGTGGCAGGACTGCGGGCACGCCCTCCTGTTCGCCGCCCGCACCGTCTGGTACCTGCTCAGCCGGCACTGGCTCGGGAAGGTGGTGCGGGACCGGCTGCTGCGGGGCCACAGCGGCCGGACCGGCATGCGGTCGGAGAGCGGCTTCGGCCGGCTGCTGCGGCGCGCGGTCGCGCCCGGTACGGCCCTGGCCGCGCTGCTGTCCGCGCTGCTCGCCTCGGCCCTGCTGCTCTGCGTGGCGGTGGTCTTCGCCGCGCAGCTCGCCCTGGTCTCCCTCGCGGCCCTGGCCGCGGTCGGAGCCGGGCGGGGCGCCGAGCGGCTGTGGAAGCTGGCTCGGGGCGTGCGCATGAAGTGCCCCTACCCGCGCTGCTACCGGCCGTTCCCGCTGGCCGTCCACCTGTGCCCGGGCTGCGGCGCCGCCCACCGGGAGCTGCGGCCCGGCGGCTTCGGCGCCCTGCGCCACGTGTGCCGATGCGGCCGGTCGCTGCCGACCACCGCCCTGACCGGGCGGCGGCGACTCACCGCCCGCTGCCCGCACTGCGACCAGCCGCTGCCCCCGGCGGTCGGCACGACGCGGGTCGTGCACCTGCCGCTGATCGGCGGCACCTCCGCCGGGAAGACCATGCTGATGGCGGCCGTGCTCGACGGGCTGCGGTCCCTGTCCCACCAGTCTTCGCTGACCGTCGAGTTCGCCTCCCCGGACGACCTGCGCGAGGCCAACGTGCTGGGCACGCAGCTGAGGGATTCGGGGTGGACGCTGAAGACCCAGGGCGGCCAGCCCCGCGCGCTGATGCTGCTGGTCGGGCACGGCCGCAGGCAGCGGCTGCTCTACCTGTACGACCCGATGGGCGAGTCCCTGCGCGACGCGGACAACACCCGTCTGCAGGGCTACCTGGCGCACGCCGACGGGGTGCTGCTGGTCGCCGACGTGCTCGCCTCGCCCGTCGTACGCCGCTCCCTGCGCGCGGGCGACCCCGAGCTGGCGGCGGCCGCGCGGCCGGCCGACCTCGGGCCCGTGGAGACGTACGCGGTGTTCGCCGGGGAGCTGCAAGGGCTCAGCGGCCGCCGCCGGCGCCTGGCCGTGGCCACGGTGGTGACCAAGCGGGACACCCTGGACCGGCTGACCTCCCTGCCGCGGCCCGCGGAACCGGTCGACGACTGGCTGAGCGACATCGGCCTCGACGACCTGGTGCGCAGCCTCGGCCACGATTTCGCGGCGGCCCGCTACTGGGCGGTGAGTGCCCGCGCCGCGACCGGGGCGGGCGCCCTGGACTCCGAGCAGCTGCGGGCGGCGGAGCCGGTGCTGTGGCTGCTGTCGCGGACCGGGCTGCGCGTCGGGCGGCTCACGTCGCGGAGGATCGTGTCGGAGAGGAGCAAGACCCCATGATTACCCCGCAGATCGCGCGGGGCCGGCGGTTGATGCTGGCCCTGCTCGTAGTGGCGGTCGTGGTGACGGCGGCCGCCGTGGTGGTGGCGCTGGTGCGGTTCGTGCCGCAATGGATCGGGAGTTGAAGGAGACATGCGGTGAGTGACATCCCCGGCGGGCCGATGGCGAACAGGCCCGTCCATTTCATCTGGCTGCTCGACTGCTCGTACTCGATGCAGGGCGAGAAGATCGGCCAGCTCAACTACGCGATCAGAGAGGCCGTTCCGGCCATGCGGTCGGTCGCGCAGGACAATCCGGCGGCCCAACTGCTGCTGCGTACGATGACGTTCTCCACGACGGCCCGCTGGCACCATCAGGACCCGGTGCCGGTGGAGCAGTTCACCTGGCAGGACGTGCAGGTGGACGGCATGACGAACCTGGGCGACGCCCTCCACCTCGTCTCGCGCGAACTGGACACGCCGCCGATGCCGCAGCGGGCCCTGAAGCCGGTGCTCGCGCTGGTCTCCGACGGGGTGCCGACGGACGACTGGAAGGCCGGGCTGCGGGCGGTGGACGCGACCCCGTGGGGCCGCAAGGCGGTCCGGGTGGCCATCGCGATCGGCGCGGACGCGGACCGTACGGTGCTCCAGGAGTTCCTCGGCAATCCCGAGCTCCAGCCGCTGGACGCGAACAGCCCCAAGCAGCTGGCCGCGGCGATCCGCTGGGCCTCGACGGCGGCGGTGAAGGCGGCCTCCCAGCCGGTGGCGGGCTCCGCGGACACCATCGCGAAGCAGCCGCCGTACGCCCCGCCGGTGCTCGACGACGACGATGACGACGTGTGGTGACCGGGCCCTTGCCGACCGACGGATCCGCACGACCGCTCTGGGAATCGCTGCACGGCACCGTGCAGGGCGTGAACAAGGCGCGCAACCAGGACCACTACGAGGTGGAGGGGCTCGGCACGGCCGGTGCCCCGCTGATCATGGCGGTGGCCGACGGCCACGGCTCGGCGGTGCACGCGCGCAGCCATCTGGGGTCGCGGTTCGCCGTGGACCTGTTCGTCCAGGAGGCCCGGCTGTTCGCCTCGCTCGCCCAGCCCCGGGGCGAGGGGCGGCCGCCGAGCCTGGCCTGGCTGATGCGCTACGCCGAGTACGCCTTCCCGCGCCAACTCGTCAGCGCCTGGCGGGAGAAGGTGCTGGGCAATTGGGAGCGCAGCAGCGCGCCCGGGGATCCGCCGACGCCCGAGGAGGAGAAGCTGCTGCTCTACGGGAGCACCTTCGTCGGCGCCGTGCTGACGCCCCGGGTCTTCGCGGCCTGGCAGCTCGGCGACGGGGAGCTGACGGTGGTGGGCGACGGCGGGCAGGTGAGCGTACCGCTCGCGCCGAAGGAGGCCGATCTGGGGGACGAGACGGAGTCGTTGTGCACCCCGAAGGCGTGGCTGCGGGTGCGGACGCACTGGGCGCCGGTGACCGCGCCCTCGCGGGCGCCCCGGCTGGTCGCGCTGTCCACGGACGGGCTGTCCAAGAGCTTCGCCTCCGACAAGGGGTTCCGGCAGTTCATGACCGGGCTGGACGAGCGGCTGTCGACGGAGGGCACGGAGTGCGTCCGGGCGGCCCTGCCGGAGTGGCTGGCCAAGGCCTCGCAGCACTCGGGGGACGACACCACGCTGGTGGCGGCCTGGCACACGGGGGACGAGCCGGCGCGGCAGCCGGTGGAAACGGTGGAGCCGGTGGAAGCGGTCGAGCCCGCGGCCCCGGTGGACATGGAAGACCTGCGAGACCCGTACAGGAGCGAACAATGAGCGGCATGCTCGACAGCGGTACCCGGCTGACGGCCGACAGCGGTACGAGCGTGGAGGTCTGCGACCTGCTCGGCGCGGGCGGCCAGGGGGAGGTGTACCGGGTCCGCACCCCGGCCGGGGAGCAGGCGCTGAAGTGGTACTACCCGGCGTGCGCGACACCGGCGCAGGAGGACATCGTCCGCCAGCTGGTGGACCGGGACTTCGACGACGACCGCTTCCTGTGGCCGCGGGACTTCGTGTCCGACGCCCGTGGTGGTTTCGGCTATCTGATGGACATCCGGCCGGACCGGTTCAAGGGCCTTCCGGCGCTCTTCCGCCGCCAGTTGCAGACGTCCATCCGGGCCCTGCTCACCGCCTGCCTCTACACCGTCGAGGCGTACCAGGCGCTGCACTCGCGCGGGATCGCCTACCGGGACATCTCCTGGGGCAACATCTTCTTCGACCCGGCCACCGGGGAGGTGCTGGTCTGCGACAACGACAACGCGGTGGTGGAGGGCGACAGCACCGGCATCTCGGGGACCATGGAGTTCATGGCGCCCGAGCTGGTGCGCGGGGATCCGGGGGTCTCCCCCGGCACCCAGAGCGATCTGCACTCGCTGTCAGTGCTGCTCTTCATGCTGTTGATGAACCATCATCCGCTGAAGGGACAGCGGGAGTTGGCGATCCGGTGTCTGGACGAGGCCGCCGAGCGGAAGCTGTACGGGAAGCAGCCGCTGTTCCTCTTCGACCCGGTGGACCGCTCCAACGCGCCCGATCCCGTCGAGCACGCGACGGTGCTGGCCACCTGGGGGGTCGCGCCGCCCTCCCTGCGCGAGCTGTTCGTCAAGAACTTCACGACGGGACTGCACGATCCGGCGGCCCGGGTGCGCGAATCGCAGTGGCGGGACACCCTGCGGGCGGTGCTCGACGCGGTGGTGGACTGCGCCCACTGCGGCAAGCAGAACATGACCGAGCCGCTGTCCGCCGTGCCGGGCACCTGCTGGGCCTGCCGGAGCACGCTGGTCCTGCCGCCCCGACTGGTGCTGACCACTCCCCCGCCGCGCACCGAGCACCACATCCTGCTGCACCGCACCTCGCGGGTGCAGGCGCACCACCTGGCGCCGGAGCCGGCCCGGCACGACTACGGCGACGCCACGCTGGTCGCGCAGCTGACCGAACATCCGCAGCGGCCGGGGAAGTTCGGCCTGGCCAACCGGTCCGGGACGCCCTGGACGGGCACCCGGGCGGACGGCACCACCCAGGAGATCGCCCCGGGGCAGACCGTGCCCCTGCGTTCGGGCCTGGAGCTGGACTTCGGCGGGGCGCGGGCCGTCGTACGGTCGAGGTGAGACGGCCCGCGCCTTAGGGCGTGTCCGGGGGGTCAGCCGAGCAGGCGGGTGATCTCCTGGGCGAGGGCCAGCCCGGTGCTGCCCGCGCCGAGGCCGAGGGTGATGGTCTCCAGCGCCCGCCGGACCACTCCCGGTTCGGCGGGGCGCCGCTCCCGACCGGCCTGCTCCAGCTCGCCGTGCAGGGTCTGCGCGGCGGCGAGCCGGTCCTGGCCGGCGCCTTCGGCGCGCAGCCACTGCGCGAGCTCGGCGGCGAGGCGCAGGGTCCGCTCGGCGCCGTCCTGCTGTCCGATGTTGATGGTGCCGTTGTCCCCGAAGTTGCCGGGGCCGTTGATGTTCCCGTTGAAGTTGTACGTGGCCATCTCGGTCCTCCTCGTATCTGCGGGTCAGGGCCGCGCGGCGGCGCCGTGGCCCTGGTTGCCGTGCTGTGGTCCCGACCCGGGCTGGTTGATGGTGCCGCCGGCGCCGTAGTTGCCGGGGCCGTGGATGTCGCCCTGGAAGTTGTAGGTGGTGGTGTTGATGACCTGCTGCGCCTGGTCGTAGGAGGCGGTGTCGACGTTGTGGTCCTGTAGGAAGCGTTCGGTGGCGATCAGCACGCCCTGCTGGAGCCGCTGGAGGAAGTCCTGGGAGTCGGTGCGCTCGGAGAAGCCCAACTGGTTCCAGTCCGCGACCCGTTCGCGCAGACTGTCCACGGCCCCGTAGTCGTACAGCAGGTGCTTGCGGTCGATGTCGCGCCGCAGCCTCTCCAGGTCGCGGGCGCGCCGGCGCCGGTCGGCGCCGCGCCGCGAGAGCCGCGAGGCCGCGCCGAGCAGCAGCGGCAGGGTGGCGGACGTGGCGTACCGGAAGAGGTCCCACCAGCGTTCGAAGCCGCCCGCCGGCAGCCGGTGCACGCGGTGGAAGCGGGCCTGGAGCGGCGGGATGCCGTACGCCGCGACTTCCCAGGTGAGGCTGGGGTGCTGGAGGCGGGCCCGCAGGTGCATGGAGACGATGACGCGGCCGCCTTCGCCGGCGCGTTCCAGGCTGAGGTAGGTGCGCATGCCGGCGCCGGGCTGGACCAGGCCCGCCTGCACGAGCTGCTTGGGGATCTGGGCGCGCGGCCGGCGCAGCCGGTCGGGCAGCAGGTCGTCCCCGACGTAGGCGACGTGATCGCCTATGACGTACAGCCGGTTGCGGGCCCGCAGCCCCTTCAGGCCGGCGATGTGCTCCATCTCCTTGGCCACGAAGGTGTGCAGGTCGACGGCGTCGAAGGGTTTGATGGCGAGTTTGCCGCCGCCCGCAGGGTCGTCGGCGGGCCGGCTGACGTCGATGGGCTGCCAGACCATCTCCTTGATCTTCTGGCCGCTGCCGACGAAGGGGTTGGTGCGCTCGGCGTGCGCCGTGTACGGGACCACGTTGGCCCGCTTCTGCTCCAGCAGCCGGTTCTCCACCTCGGGGCCGACGCTCGGGGCGAGGTCCATCGGCCGGCCGGCGCCGTGCTCGACGGCCAGGGCCGCGGCCCGGGCCGCGTTCTCCGTGCGGTGGACCAGCCCCCAGGCCGTCCCGTACGCGAGGACGAGCGCACCGCCGGCCGCGTAGGCAAGCCCGGTCGTGCTCGTGACCAGCGCGTAGAGCCCGGCCGGTACGGCGGCCCACACGCCGACCGCGCAGAGCCAGGCCAGGCTCCGGTCCCGGGCGTCGATGCGTCGGGCGGCGGCCCGCGCGTGGCGGGCCAGCGCGATCAGGTCGATGCCGAGGGTCAGCCCGGTCGCCTTCAGCCGGTCCTCGGTGAGCTCCGTCTCGACCTCGCGGGCGTAGCCCTCGTCCAGGTGCGCTCCCGCACACAGCAGGCGCGTCACCGCGTCGTCGCGGTACTGGGCCAGTGTCGGTAATCGGCGAGCCGCCATTGCCGCCTCCTCCCCCGTGCTTCTTTGTCGCCTCACCCTATGTACTCAGGCGTCCGGTACGGGAGCGTGCGGAGAACTGAGCATCCGTACTCAGGCCCGTGGGCAGCCGAGTTGTCATCGTGAGGGCATGTTCATTCAGCCGTGTGATCCGCCGTCACGTGCCGGGATAACCGCCGTGGCCTGCCTGTTGCCCGAGGAGGCGCTGTCCTCGGACGACCTTCAGCGGGAGGTGGCGCTGCGCGCGGGCCTGACGCTGCCACCGAGGCTGTTGACTCAGGCCACCGGGATCGTCTCCCGCCGGGTCGCGGGCGAGGGCGTGTACGCCTCCACGCTCGCGGTGGGCGCGGCCCGTCGGGCGCTGGCCGCGGCCGGGCTCGGTCCGCTCGACGTGGATCTGCTGGTCTTCGCCTCCGCCTCCCGGGACCTGGTCGAGCCGGCCACCGCGCACATCGTGCAGGCGGAGCTCGGTTCGCGGGCGCACGCCCTGGACGTCACCAACGCGTGCAACAGCTTCGTGAACGGGATCGACCTGGCCCGGTCGATGGTCCTGGCCGGGCGGGCCCGGCGGGCCCTGGTGGTGACCGGGGAGACCCCGAGCCGGGCGGTGCGCAAGGACCCCGGCTCCCTCGCGGAGTTCCGTGACGCCTTCGCCGGCTACACGTTCGGCGACGCGGGTGCGGCGGTGGTCGTGGAGGCGGTGGAGCGGGGCGGGATCCTCGACGTGGACACCGAGACGCACTCGGAGCACTGGGAGGTCGGGGGCATCCCGGGCGGCGGGTCACGGCACCCGCGCGGGGACGAGTACACCTACTTCCGCGGGGACGGGCACGAACTGCGGGGGGTCTTCGAGAAAGTGGGCACGGCGGTCATCGACCGGACCCTGCACCGGACCGGGATGGACTGGGGCGACTTCGCCAGGGTGCTCGTGCACCAGGTGACGGTGCCGTACCTGGAGCGGTTCGCGGAGCTGACGGGCGTGCCGGCCGGGAAGCTGGTGGTGACCGTGCCCGAGCTCGGCAATGTCGCGAGCGCGAGCATCGGCGTCCAGCTGGACCGGGTGTTCGGTGAACTGGCGCCGGGGGAAAGGGTGTTGTTCGTGGGGCTGGGCGGCGGCATCAGCATCATGACCATGGTCTGGGAGAAGTCGTGAGCGGGGCGATGTGGGTGGTGGTGCCCGCGCACGAGGAGGAGGCCCGGCTCGCGGACACCCTGCGGGCGCTGGCCGCCCAGCGGGACCGGGACTTCACCCTGCTGGTCGTCGACAACGCCTCGGCGGACGGGACCGGCGCGATCGCCCGGGAGTTCGCGGCGGGCGCGCCCTTCCCGGTGGAGGTGATCGAGGAGCCGGAGAAGGGTGTCGGCTCGGCCGTGGACACCGGCTTCAGGCACGCGATCGGGCGGGGCGCGACCCTGCTCGCCCGCACGGACGCCGACTGCCTGCCCCGGCCCGGCTGGACCCGCGCCGCTCGGGCCGCGCTCGCCCACAGCCCCGGGCTGGTGTGCGGGCGGATCGTGGCCCGGCGCGACGAGCACGGGCCGCTCGGCCGGGCCGGTTTCGGGGTGCTCGTGGCCCTCGCGGCGCTGTTCGGGCGGCTGCGGCCGGAGCACTCCCGCCGCAGGGGCTACCGGGCCCCGTACCGGATGCACGCCGGGAACAACATGGCGATCACCGCCGACCTGTACCTGGCGGTCGGCGGCATGCCCCGGCGGCCCTCGCCCACCGACCGGCTCTTCCTCAACGCCGTACGCCGCCACACCGACCGGATCTCGCACTGCCGCGCGATGGTCGTGGAGAACTCGACGCGCCGCCTGCGGGCCTACGGGATCGCGGGCACCGCCCGCTGGTACCTCGACCAGGGCAGCGGCCGCCACGGAACGGACCCCCGCTGATGCTCGACCGACTCGACCACGCGCTGCGCACCCGCCCCGAGCGGCCCGCCGTGCTCACCGCCGGCCGTACGGGCGGCCCGAAGGTGCGCGCCACCCGCGGTGAACTCGCCGAGCTGTCCGACGCGTTCGCCGCCGCGCTGCACGCCCGCGGGCTGCGCGCCGGGGACACCGTGGGCGTGGCCGTGCGGCCCGGACCCCGGGCGCTGGCCGTCCTGCTCGCCCTGTGGCGGCTCGGGCTGCGCGGCGCCGTCCTCGACCCCGGCGCGGGGCCCGACGTACTGCGGGCCCGTCTCGCGCTGGCCCGGCCCGCGCTGGTGCTCGCCGACGCGGCCGCGCAGGCGGTGGCGGGCTGGGCCCGGCCGCTGGCCCGGCGGGCGGGGCTGGCGCTGCCGGACCTGGCCGGGCTGGGGCCGGTCGCCACCGTGGGGCCCCGGCTGCCGGGCTGCGCGCCCGCGCTGGAGCTCGGGGCGCCGCGCGTCGGGGTCCCCGTGCGCGGAGCCTCGGCCGCCGACGGGGATGCCGACGCGGTGATCGTGTTCACCTCCGGGACCACCTCCACGCCCCGGGCGGTGGTGCACACCCGGGCGAGCCTGGCCGCGGGGATGGCGAGCGTGTCCTCCCTGTTCGACGCGGGCCCCGAGGTGCCCGTACTCGGCGGCACCTTCTTCGTCCTCGTACCCGCCCTCACGCGCGGCGCCCCCGTGGCCCTGCCCGCCCGCGATCCCCGGGTGCTGTCCCGGCAGTTGAACCGGCTGCGCCCCCAGCACACCTATCTGACCCCGCCCCAGCTGCGGGACGCGCTGGACGCGGGCGCCCGCTTCCACGGCCGGGTGTGGACGGGCTCCGCGCCGGCGGGCGCCGGGCTGCTGGAGCGCGTGCGCGGTGCGGGCGCGGCGCAGGCGTGGGGGGTGTACGCGCTCACCGAACTGTTCCCGGCCGCTGCGGTCGAGGCGCGGGAGAAGTCCGCCTTCGAAGGTCCGGGCGACCTCGTCGGCACCCCGCTGCCCGGGGTCACGGCCGAGGTGGACGCGGACGGCCAGCTGCTGCTCGCCGGGGCCGCGGCCCGTCACCGCTACCTCGGGGAGGAGCCCGACGCGTGGGTGCGTACGGGCGACCGGGCGCGGCTGGACGGCGGGGGCCGGATCGTCCTCGAGGGCAGGGCCAAGGACATGGTGCTGCGCCGGGCCGAGAACATCTACCCGGGGCTGTACGAACCGGCCCTGCACGTGCCGGGGGTGGAGCTGGCCGTGCTCGTCGGCGTCCCGGCGGGCGACGGCGACGAACGCCTCGTCGCGGTGGTCCAGCCCCGGCGCGGCGCGGCCGAGGCCGCCCTGCGCGCGGCCCTCGCGGAACCGGTGCGGCGGATGGGCTCCGCCTGCCCGGACGCGCTCCTCTTCGCCCGGATCCCCCTGTCGGGGCGCTCCCGCAAACCTGACCGCGCGGCGGCCTCCGCGCTGGCGGCCCGGCGGCTGGGGGCGTCGGGCCCCGACTCGACGGAAGTGAACGCCCGATGAGCACCGATCCGTCCCGAACCGCGGCCCGGCGGCGGGACCGCCGGGTCTACCTGCGCAGCCACCCGTTCCTCTTCGCCCTGCTCGCCGCCACGCGCGGGCGGCCCGTACGCCGGCTCGGGCGGACCCTGCTCGTGCACGACGCGGACGCCTACCGGGAGGCGCTGACCCGGCTGCCGCTCGACCGGACGGCGGCCGGCACCACGGGCGGCGCCGCGCGGGCCGCGGGCGCCGGCGGCGTGCTGTTCGACCAGGAGGGCGCGGTCCACCGGGCGGAGCGGCGCGGGCTCGCCGTCGGCCTCGGCGCGGCCGGGGTGGAGGAACTGCGCGCGGTGTGGCGGCCGTTGCTGGTACGCCGCCTCGCGCCGCTGGCCCGCGGCGGCGAGGTGGACCTGGTGGAACTGGCGCGGGAGCTGTCCGGGTCGGTGGTGTGCGCCCTGCTGGGCTCGCCGGCCGACCCCCGGGCCGTGGCGGGGGCGGCCGCGGAAGCCGCCTCCGCTTCCGTACGCAGCCACCTCCCGGGCCCGCGCCGCCCGCGCGCCGAGGCCACCGCGACCCGAACGGCGGACCGCCTGCGCCGGCTGTTGGGAGCGGGCACCGACGCGCGACACGACCCGGCCGCGAGTCCCGGCTCCGGTGCCGTCGAGGACGGGTTGGCCGCCATGCTGGCCGTCGCCGCCGTCAACACCACCGTCGCCGCTCTGCCCCGGGCCGTGGCCTGGTGCGCCGACGCGGGGTTGTGGGAACAGGCCGCCGATGCCCGGCTGCGACCGGCGCTCGTCGACGAGTTGCTGCGGGTCACCGCGGCCTCGCCGTTGCTGCCCCGGGTGGCCGCGGCCGGCGGGGTCGTCGGTGGCCGCCCGGTGCGCGGCGGGGACCGGCTGCTGCTGGTGGCCCGGCACGCCGCCGAGGCGCACCGGCGCGATCCGGACGCGCACCGGCCGGCCGCGCCGGGTACCGGCCGGCTGGTGTTCGGGGCCGGGCCGCACGCCTGCCCCGGGGCTCGGTTGGCGCACGTCCAGCTGGCCGACGTACTGGAGGAGCTGGCCCCGTACCGGCCCGTGGTGACGCGGGCCCGGGTGGACCGGCGGGCCGCCCTGCCCGGCTGGCGCTCGCTGACGGTGAGGGCGGGCGCGTGAGCATCCGTATCGCGGTGACCGGGGCGAGCGGCTTCTGCGGCGGGCACGTGGCCCGGACGGCCGCCGCGCGCGGCGCGCAGGTGGTGTGCGTGGGCCGCCGGCCGGGGCCGGTGGGCGAACACCGGTTCTGGGACGCCGCCCAGGGCGACCCGGACCTCACGGGCACGGACGTGATCGTGCACTGTGCGGCGGCGGTCGGAGATCCGGCCCCCGGCCCCCGCGCCGAGGCGCGGATGCGCGCGGTCAACGTGGACGGCACGCAGCGGCTGCTGCGGGCGGCGGCCGGGCGGCCCGTGGTGTGGGTGAGCAGCGCCAGCGTGTACGACCCGCGCACGGACCGGACCCTGGTCGGCGAGGACCATCCGCGCACCGGCCACCTCAACGCCTACGGCCGCACCAAGGCGGCGGGCGAGGCGCTCGCCCTGGCGGCGGGTGCGGTGGTGCTGCGGCCGCGGGCCGTCTACGGCCCCGGGGACACCCAGCTGCTGCCCCGCCTGCTGTCCCGGGTCCGGGCCGGGACCCTGCTGCTGCCGGGCCCGGACGTCCGGCTCAGCCTCACAGCGGTGGAGAACCTCGCCGAGGCCTGCCTGGCGGCGGCGTCCGGCTGGGCCCCGGGCGCGTACAACGTGGCGGACGCGCGACCCTACGGTCGCGACGAGGCCGTGCGGGAGGTCCTGCGGGCCCACGGGGTGCGGGCCAGGATCCGTCACCTGCCGCTGACCTTGGCCCGTACGGCGGCCCGGATCGCGGAGTCCCTGCCGACCGCCGAACCGCCCCTCAGCCGCTACGCGGTGGACCAGTTGGCGCATCCGGTGGTGCTGGACCTGACCCGGGCCCGCGCCCAGGGCTGGGCCCCGCGCCGGACGCTCGCCGACTACGCGGCCGCGGTGGCCGCCGCCCGCCGGGGGGTCAGCCGCTGACGGCCGCCGGGGCCTGCGCGTTCACGATGAGCAGGTCGAGGAGCGCCAGCAGGCAGGCGCGGACGTCCGCACGGGAGCGCGCGTCGAGCATGAGGACGGGCGTGTTCGGGTCGCGCAGGTGCAGGGCCGCCGCGATCTCCTCGGCGGTGTACGGCTGTTCGCCGTGGAAGCAGTTCGCGCCGACCACGAACGGCAGTCCGCGGCTCTCGAAGAAGTCGACGGCCGGGAAGCTGCGGTCGAGGCGGCGCGTGTCGACCAGCACGATCGCCCCGAGCGCCCCGGCCAGCAGGTCGTCCCACATGAACCAGAAGCGCTCCTGGCCCGGTGTGCCGAACAGGTAGAGGACGACTCCGGCGTCGGTGAGCGTGATCCGACCGAAGTCCATGGCCACGGTGGTGACCGTCTTGGACTCGATGCCGTCGAGGTCGTCGACGCCGACACCCGCGGCGGTCAGCCGCTCCTCGGTGCGCAGCGGCTCGATCTCGGAGATCGTCTCCACCAGGGTGGTCTTGCCGACTCCGAACCCACCGGCGATGAGGATCTTGACCGGGGCCGATTCCCGGGGGGCGGGCACGTCGTCAACGGGCAGGCTATATCCGGGCAAGGCTGTCCCTGATTCTCATGAGCAGGTGGAGGTCGGTGGTCTCGGCGGCCGCCAGCGGCGCCCGGTGGTGGATCAGCCCGCGGTCGGCGAGTTCACCGAGGAGCAACGTCATCGGGGTGAGGCGGATGTGCATCCGCGCCGCTATCTCGGCGACCGCCCGGCCGCCCGGCGCCGCACACATGGCAAGGATCTCCTGCCACTCCGTGGGCATCCCGGCACGGGCGTCCTCGGCCACCGCCGCCGTGATCGTGGTGTCCATGGTGAGGACGGTGTGCGCGGCGGCTGTACGTCCGTCGGTCAGGGCGTACAGCCGCGTCCGGCGGCGGTTCGCGGGCTGTGGCTCGTCCTGCGGCATTACGCGGTCGGCACCTGGCCGCGCTCGGGGGTGCCAAGCCACTCGCCGAGCGCCTGGGCGGTCCGTACGGCCTCGCCGCCCAGCTCCCCGAGCCGCGCCTTGCGGGAGGTCACCACGATGAGCGTGCTGCCCTCACCGCACCCGACGATGCAGAGGTACCTGTCGTCCATCTCGACCAGCTGGCGGATGACGCGGCCGCCCTCGACCTCCCGGGAGATCGCCTTCATCGTGGCCGCGATGCCGGAGGCGGCCGCCGCCATGCGGTCGGCCTGGGGTTCGTCCAGCAGGTACGCGCTGAGCTTGATGCCGTCGTTGGACAGGAGCACGGCTCCCTGGATGCCGGCGATCCTGCTCAGGTTGTTGTCCAGGACGCTGTAGATCATTTCGGTTGATGAGGTAGTAGTCATGGCCGATCCCGTCGGAGCTCTTCTTCCACTGTCTGGGTCCCGTGTTCGTAGTCCGCCCAGGCGTCTGCCACCTCTTCCGGTGTCGCCGTGTCCTGCCGGACGGCTGTTTCCGGGGCGCGGGGCGCCCGCAGCTGCTCGGCGATGTGGGTCTGCGGGACGCGCTCGGGCAGGGCCGGCCGGGTGGGGGCGGCCGCCAGGGCGGGCCGGACCGCGGGCTCGGGCTCGGCCTCGACCGCGGGCTCGGACGCGGACTCGGACGCGGGAACACGCGCGGGCAGCTTCGTGCGGCGGCTCGGCAACCCGGCGGCCGTGAGCGGGACCGGCTCGGCTGTCCGTTCCTCGGGGCGCGGAGCGGGGAGGGCGGCGGGCACGGTTTCCGGAGCGGGCGCGAGCGCGGGCAAGGGCACGGCCGCGGACACGGCCGCGGCAGCCGCCGTCGGCTTGGGCTCGCGCGGCGCTTCCCCTTCGCTCTCCACCAGCAGTGCCCCGGGGAGGATCACCACCGCGGAGGTCCCTCCGTACACCGACCGGCGCAGGGTGACGGTCGCCCGGAGTTGATCGGCGAGGTGTCCGACCACGAAGAGCCCGAGCCGGTGCGCGTTCTGCGCCAGGACGGAGTACGGCGGGGCCTGGTGCAGGCGCCCGTTCATCTCCTCGTACCGCTCCGGGGACACCCGCGGCCCGCGGTCCTCGATCTCCACCGACAGCCCGTCCGCGACCAGTTCGGCGCGGATGACCACCTTGGACCGCGGCGGGGAGAACCGGGTGGCGTTGTCCAGCAGCTCCGCGAGCAGGTGGCTGATCTGGCTGATCGCGCGCGGTTCCACGCTGGTCTCGTCCAGGGCCTGCCGCTCGATGCGACGGAAGTCCTCCACCTCCGCGGCGGCTTCGCGCAGCAGGTCGGCGATGCGCATGGGCTCGGTGTGCGGGTCGGGGACCTCGCCGCCCGCCAGGATGAGGAGGTTCTCGATCTGCCGCCGCATGCCGACCGTCAGCTGGTCGGCCCGCATCAATTGGGCGAGCAGTGCCTGGTCGTGGCCGAAGGTGTCCTGGAGGTCCTCGGTGAGGCTCAGCTGGCGGCTGACCAGGTTTCCGGTGCGCGAGGCGATGCCCGTGGCGAACAGACCGAACCCGTGGCGCTCGTCCGCGAGCTGCCGGTGCCCGTCGACGGACACGGCGACGGCCCGCGCGAACGCGTCGCTGACGCGCCCGACCTCGTCCCGGTCTCCGCGTACCGTCGGCAGGACGTCCACGTCGACGGACTGTCCGCGCTGGAGCCGGGCGATCACGTCGGGGAGGGTTTGCTCGGCGACGGTCACCGTGCGTTCGTGCAGGTCGTGCAGGCGGCGGAGCATCGACCGCGTGGTGAAGACGACGATGACGACGACGACCAGCAGACCGGCGCCGCTTCCCCCGATCAGCCAGGCGACCTCGGTCTCCAGCTCCGCGGCTTTGGCCTCGCTACGCGTGAGCACCTTCCGCGCCCGGTCGATGTTGAGCGTGGCCATCTGTGTCGAGAAGTTCGCGTGCGCGGACCGCCAACCGCCGACCTCGGCGGGCAGCTTGATGCCGGACGCGACGTCCGTGTGCTTGGAGATGATCGCGTTCTCGATGCGGACCTTCGCCTGCCAGTCCGGGGAGGCGACGATCCGCTCGTAGAACTGCCGGTCGCCGTCGGGCAGGTACGGCACGATCCACGTCTCGTACAGGTACCGATGGGCACCCACGGCACTGATGAACTGGTCGTAGCCGGCGGAGTTGAGTTCCCTGGTCGGCCCGGAGAGGGCCAGCAGCGTGTCCTCGCGCGCCACCATCTCGGTGGCCGACAGCATGGACACCACGGGCCGGCTCTCCTGGACGAGTTCGGCGTCGTCCGCGTGGCTGAACTCCCGCTGGTACGCCTGGATGACCGCGCCGATCACCCCGGTGTAGTAGGCGAGCGTGCTGTCGGCGCCGCCGGTGTGGGCGTCCGCGCGCTGACGGAAGGCCGCCAAGCCGTCGAGCCGCCTGTTCACTTCCTGGAAGGAGGCGTTCGGACCGGCCGCCAGCCGACGGAATTCGGCCGCGGCCAGGTCGGTGGCCTCGCGCCGGATCCGCAGCTCGTCCTCGGACCCGGCGGTGCCCGCCCACAGCGCGGCGGTCGTCGTCCGCTCGGCCTGCATGTCGACCATGAGCGTGTACAGCGGTGCGCCGATCCGCTCGGCGGCCGCGACATCGTCCCGCAGGTGGTCCGACTGCGTCAGCAACCGCTCCGCGGTCACCGCCACTTGGGCTCCCATCGCCACGGTCGGGACCACCGCCAGCCAGATGAGCAGGGTGCGCAGGCGCACCCGGCGCCGCCGTCGGGCCGTCGACTGCCCTCGTACGCCTTCGGGTTCTATGGCAGACATCGGACCTCGGGAACGGGGCGGCGGTGACAGGGGTGCCGATCATAACCAGCCATCCCGAGGAAACAGATAGGTGTCTTCCGCGACCAAAGCGTGCTATCGGCGACGGATCATGGCAGGCGAGAGACGAGATCGGAACCCAACCGCGATGTCTCCGACATCAAGGCGGGCCCTCCCGACCGTCACGCGGTCGAAAGGGCCCACCGGGGTACGAGGGGCCTGCCCCCGTCTCGCGAGGGGTCGGCTCGTCAGCTGCTCAGGACCTGCTCCACCAGGACCGTCCCTGGGCGGTGCGGATGTCGGTCACGCTCGCCATGCCGTCGTCGTTCGACGGCCCGCTGCGGGGCTGCAGCCCCTTCAACCGGGCCCGCCACGGCCCGTCCGCGTACTCCAGCTGCACGATGACCGGGCCCTCGGGCAGGGGCACGGCCTCCCGCCGCTTGCCGACCTCGCTGACGACGTTCTCTTCCTCCGGGAGCGCGGTGGGGTCGTCGTGCCCCGCCAGTTCGTAGAAGTTGACCTTGAGGTAGTCGTCGCCGCGGTACTGGATGACGAGGTCTGCCGTTCCGCCGGTGTGCAGCAGGACGTCGGGGCCGCCGCCCTCCAGCTCCTCCTCCGTGAGGCGCGTCGCCGCGGCCACCGGCAGTACCCGCAGCTGCCACGGGCCTTCCGCCTTCAGCTTCAGCCGCAGCCGCCCGCTCCCGGGGACTTGGGTGAGCACCCGGCCCCGGTAGTTCTCCTCACAGCTGCTGATGAGGTTGTCGCCCTCCTTGTTGAACCGGGTGAGAGGCCACAGGCCCGTGTATCCGTCGCCCCGGATGGCGAGTTCGAAGATGACCGGCCCGGGCGGCAGCCCCTCCACCGTGATCACGTCGTTGTCCCGGCCGGACTGCGCGTACGGCTCGAAGACGGCACCGTACGACCAGTGGCCCGCCGCGGGGACCTCGGGCGCGGGCTGCGGAGGCCCCTGAGCGGACACCGGGGCCGGAGCCGCCTGCATGGACACCGGGGCCGGAGCCGGGGCGGGGACTTGCCCCGGAGCGGGAACCTGGAACGGAGCCGGGGCAGGAGCCGCAGCCGGTGCCGGTGCCGGAACCTGGAACGGCACTGGGCCAGGAGCCGGGACCTGGAACGGAGCCGCGGGCGCAGCCGGTGCCGGGGCCTGGAACGGCACCGGGCCAGGAGCCGGGACCTGGAACGGAGCCGCGGCAGCAGCCGGAGCCTGGACCGGAGCCGGAGCCGGAACCTGGAACGGCACCGGGGTCTGGATCGGAGCCGGGGTCTGGACCGGAGCCGCAGCCGGCGCCGGTGGTGCGTCCGCCACGTCCACTCCGTGGTCCGTCACCAGGCCGACGAGCCCGTTCACGTACCCCTGGCCCACCGCGCGGAACTTCCAGCCCCCCGCCCGCCGGTACAGCTCAGCGAGCACCATCGCCGTCTCCCCGCCGGCGTCGGTCACCTCGTACCGCGCGACCGACGTACCGTCCGGCGCGAACGACTCCACGGACAGCCCGTGGACGTTCCGCATCGCGCCGCCCTCCGTCGACCCGACGACGAGGACGCGGACGATTTCGTCCTCGACCGCCGTGAGAGACGCCTCCAGCCACGCCGTTCCGTGCGCGTCCCCGAGCAGCCGTACGGCGCCCGAAGGATGGACCGGCGCACCGTGGAACACGATGTCACCGTCCCCCCGGACCCGGCCCTGCTCCGTCAGCAGCAGCGCCGATACGTCCAGCCCGTTGCGCACTGCGACCCGCAGCGGCACGGTCGGAACGAAGGCATTGCCCCCCTTGATCATGTCCCCTCCCCAAATCGATCACTCACGCTAACCCACGGCCGGAATCATCTCTTGCGTACCACGAGTAACACCCTTTAGGGTCACCGGACTTGAGGAACGGGAGGAACCATGGAAAGCAACAAGGCACCAGAGGACGACACCCGAACCAAGCCAGAGATCAAGAAGGTGGCCGTCCGCGACGAGAACAGGAAGCGCGACCGGCTCACCATCGACAAGCGACCGGCGTCGTCCTGACCGGGCGGGAGTCGGCGCTCGGCGTGGCACTGCGGACGCCGGGCGCCGACGCCCCGTGCCGGGCCGTCGCCGGGCCGGCCGGGCGGGCGAAGCACGGCCAGGCGGAGCACGGCCAGGCGGAGCACGGCCGGGCGGGGAGGACCCCATGCGCGTTCATCTGGTGACCATGCCCTGGCAGCCGATCGACCTGCCCTCGCTCCAGATCGGCCTGCTGCACGGCCTGCTGACCCGCACGCGGCCCTCCGACGAGGTCCGCGAGTTCCACGGCTCGCTGCGGTGGGCGGAATTCCTGCTGGAGCGGACGGACGGACTGCTGCGCCCGGCCGACCATGCCGAGGTGGGCAGCGACTCGATCTTCGACGGGCTCGGCGACTGGGTCTTCTCGGGCGTCCTCTACGCGGACCCCGACTGGGGCGTCGCGCGGCTCGCCGCGTACGCGGAGCGGCGCGGGATCCCGGTCGACAAGGCGCGCGCCATGCGGGTCCACGCGGCGGAGTTCGTGTCCCGCAGCGCCGCCGAGATCCTCGCCGATGACCCGGACGTCGTCGGGTTCACCAGCACGTTCATGCAGAACGTGGCCTCGCTCGCGCTCGCCGCCGAGCTCAAGCGCCGCCGTCCCGGGCTCACCGTGGTCTTCGGCGGCAGCAACTGCGACGGGCCGATGGGCCACGCCCTGCACCGCAACCATCCCTTCGTCGACCACGTGGTGCGCGGGGAGGGGGAGTACGCGTTCCCCGCCCTGCTGGCCCATCTGGACGCCGGGACCCCGCCCGTCGACGTACCGGGCCTGTGCTGGTGGGACGGCGGGACCTCGCGGGCGAACGAGGAGTCTCGCCGTACGGTGGCGCCGCGCGACATGGCCTCGCCCGACTACGACATCTGGCAGGCGGAGCTGGACGCCTCCCCGGTGGCCGAGTACGTCCGTCCGAAGCTGGTCGTGGAAGGCGCGCGCGGGTGCTGGTGGGGCGAGAAGCACCATTGCACGTTCTGCGGTCTCAACGGCTCGGCGATGGCGTTCCGCGCCAAGCCCGGCGAGCAGTTGTGGGCCGAAGTCGACCGGCTCGTCCGGCGACACCGGATCCTCGACATCGTCACTGTCGACAACATCATCGACATGTCGTACTTCACGGACTTCCTGCCGCTCGCCGCCGACAGCGGCTGGGACCTCCTGATGCACTACGAAGTCAAGTCCAACCTCACCACGGACCAGCTGGCGCTCCTGGCCCGCTCGGGCGCGGTGCACATCCAACCGGGGATCGAGAGCCTCAACAACCGCGTCCTCGACCTCATGGACAAGGGCGTCACCGGCTCCCGCAACGTGCGCACGCTCCGGGAATGCGCCGACCGGTCGCTCACGTGCACCTGGAACTACCTGTACGGCTTCCCGGGCGAGACGGCGGACGACTACGACGCGGTCGTCGACCAGTTCCCCGCGCTCGTCCACCTGCAGCCGCCGGGCGGCGCGTTCCGCATCCAACTGGAGCGGTTCAGCCCGCACTTCGCCGATCCCGCCCTCGGCTTCGCCGAGCGGACCCCGGCCGAGATGTACGGCCACGTCTACGACCTCCCCGAGGAGGAACTGGCCGATCTGGTCTACCTCTTCGACACCCCGCCGCGCGGGATCGGCGGCAGGACGGAGAAGCGGCTCGCACGGGCCGTCGAGGACTGGCGGGCCGGGCACGCCGGTTCGACGCTGCTGATGGAATCCGGCGCGGACGGCGACCTGCTGGTCCACGATCGGCGGCGCGGGTGGCCGGCACGGACGCACCGGCTGACCGGCTGGGAGGCCGCCGCGTTCCGGCACCTGGGGCACGGCCGCTCCGCGCCCGCCCTGCACCGGCTCCTCACCGAGGAGGGACATCCGGTCAGCCCCGGGCGGCTCACGCGGTGGCTCGGCGAGGGCGTGTCCCTGGGACTGCTCTTCTTCGACGGACGGTCCTACGTGTCGCTGCCTCTGCGGAACGCTCCGGTCCGCACCGTCGCCGCCGGGGCCGAGGCCGGGGCCGACGCCGAGGCGGTGGCCATATGACCGGCGGGCAGGTCGTGGTGGACGAGCCGCTGCCGCTGGGCACCGGCGGACGCGACACGGCGGAGGCCGTGCGCTTCCTGCGCGAGTGCCAGAGTCAGGCGCTCACGGTGCGCTGGGTCCCGGACAGCGACACCCTGCCCTTCGACACCGGGCTGCTGCACCACCTACCCCCACCGGCTGCCCGTCCCGCCTACCCGGGCGGTTCCGACGGGTCCGGCGGGTCCGACGGCTCCGACGAGGCGGCCGTGTGGCGGTCCCGGTACGCGTACGGCCTGCTCTACCACCGCCGCGGGCCGGATTTCGTGACGGTCATGGACCGCAGGGACCCCTCGGCCTCGGCCCGGTTCACCATCGACCAGCCCGCACTGCTCGCCGCGTTCCTCGCCGTGCAGGAGACCACGGCCCTCGACGAGCTCGACGCGACGCACCGCGAGGCCGTGTCCCTGTTGGCGGAGGAACGTCTCGTCCTGGTCACCCAGGGGTGGGCGGTGGCGTTGCCGCCGCGCCTGCGCCGCTGGCCCGTCCCCTGCACGAGCGTCTGACCCGTGACCTCGTCGCCGACCCGACCCTCGTCCACGGCCACCGACCGCGCCGGCACGCCGTGGAGTGCGCTGCGGCGGCACCGCCCGTTCCTGCTCCTGTGCGGCGAACAGGCGGCCAGCTCCGTCGGACGACAGATCACCGCGCTGGCACTCGCGCTGCTGGCCGTCACCCGGCTGGACGCGGGCCCGTTCGGGGCGTCGGCGCTGCTGGCCCTGACCTACCTCCCCGGCGCCGTGCTCAGCCCCCTCGCCGGTGTGCTCGCCGACCGGGCCCGGCTGCGCACCCTGACCGTCACGCTCACCTCGCTGCAGGTGGTCGTCGTCGGTTCGGTCCCGCTCGCCGGCGCGCTCGGGAGGCTCGGTCTGCCGCACCTGTACGCGGTGGCCGCCCTGTCGGGCGCGCTGACCTGGACCCTCTCGGTTGCGCTGCAGGCGGCGCTGCCCCGGGTGGTCCGGCCCGAGCAGCTCCTGACCGGCAACTCGGCCCTGACCGGCGCCCGTACGGCGGGCCAGATCGGCGGGCCCGCCCTGGGCGGCGTCCTCGTCGCCCTCGTCGGGGCGTCCCCCGCCCTGCTCGCGGGCAGCGCCGCCTACGCCGTCGAGGCCGTGCTGCTGTTCGCCCTGCCCGCGTCGCTGAACAGACCGGCCGAGCCCACCCGACGCCGGGGCCCCCGGCTCGCCGCGCTGCGCGAGGGGCTCGCGGTGGTCCGGACGGAGCCGGTGCTGCGCCGACAGGTGCTCGCGGGCGCCGGGTTCAATCTCGGCAGCGGGGCCGCGGACGCGCTCTTCGTGGTGTACGCCAGCCGGGAACTCTCCCTGCCCGCATGGCAGTTGGGGCTCGTCTACGCCGCGTTCAGCGTGGCCACCGTCGCCGGAGTCCTCCTCGCCGGCCGGTTCGCGACGTCCATCGAGCTGTACCGGGCGACACGGATCTGCGCGGTGGTGGCAGCCCTCGCGATCTTCCTCGTTCCGGCGGCGTCGCTGGGGCTCGCCTTCCCGGCGCTGCTCGCGTACCAACTGCTCTTCGGCATCACGGCGACGGTGTGGGCGATCTCCATGACGACCACCCAGCAGCTGATCGCCCCACAGCACCTCCAGGGCCGCGTCGCCGGCTTCGCCCAGGCGGCGCTCCTGACGACCGTCCCGGTCGGGGCCCTGTCCGGAGGCGCGCTGGCGGGCCGGCTGGGCAACGTACCCGTCCTGACCGGCGCGGCGGCGACGGCGCTCCTGGCCGCGTCCTGCTTCTGGCTGCCCGTGCGCCCATCCGGTCGCGACGCGTAGCGGGCTCCCCGGGTGTGATCCACACTCGATTCGGGCGCCGTGTCCGCGGCCGAACACGGGAGGTGGCCGATGCCGCGCTTCGTCACGACCGACGACGTGAGCCTGCACTACTACGACGAGGGTGAAGGCCGTCCGGTCGTACTGATCTCCGGCTACGGCCAGCCCGCCGACGACTGGGCACTGCAATGGGAGGCGCTGCGCGGGGCCGGACTCCGGGTGATCTCGCTGGACCGACGCTGGGCCGGCAGCTCGGACCGCCCGCCGTACGGGCTGCGGATGTCGCGGGGCGGCCAGGACGTGCGGGAGCTGCTGGACCACCTGGACCTGGACGGCGTGCTGCTGGTGGGCCAGTCGATGGGCGCCGCGCACATCTGGGCGTACGTCGGCCTCTACGGGTGCGAGCGGCTGGCCGGGGTGGTCAGCATCGACCAGAGCCCGAAGATGCTGAACGGTTCCGGCTGGAACAACGGCTTCTACGGACTGACCGAGGAGAACGTCGGAACCTTCTTCCTCAACCCGGAGAACGTGTTCAACACCGGGCACGGCCGCCTGTGGCAGGATCCCCTGGAACTGGAAGGCAGGATCCGTGCGGCCGGGGGAAAGACCGCGAAACCCGACATCACCCCCGACACCTTCCCGCTGATGTTCGACCACGCCTGCCAGGACTGGCGCGACGTGGTCGCCCGGATCACCGTCCCCGCATTGATCGTCGCGGGCGAGCAGAGCCAGTTCTGGCCGCCCGAACACGCCCGCGCCACCGCCGCCCTCAGCCCCTTGGCCAGGGCCGTCACCGTCCCCGGAGCCGGCCACGCCGCCCACGTGGACAAGCCGGAGGCGGTCAACGCACTGCTGCTGGAATTCGCGGCCTCCCTGCGCTGACGACCGCGCGCGTGGCCCGGGATCGGCCCGGCCCGTCGGAGCGCGGCGCCAACGTTCCTGTGTCACCGCGTTGTTCGCGTCCGGCATGCCGGACGTCAGCCGTAGGCTGTTGTCGGAAATCAAGGGGAGACGATGACTGACGACCGCGAGGCAATGGTTCCGGTGTGGACGCTGGCGACTGGTGACGTCCGGGTGCCCGCATTGGCCGGAGACGAGCCGATGACGGCTGAGCGCTTGGCTGAACTGCGCAGTGTGCTGGCCGTCCTGGCCAATGAGCCGATTGGCACACTTGAGGCGCATCCGCTGCCCGACAAGCTCGACCGCAGCCGAGGTATCCCGCTCGATGCCGCGAGTCCCTTGGCAGAGCACCTGTCGAAGCTCATCACGCAATCAGCGCGCGGTTCCTCTGTGGCGGCTACGGCGACCGCTGCCGGCGAAGGCCTGTATCGCATGGTGGTTCCGGCGAAGGTCGTCGCCCAGCTCGGTCAGGGCATCGTCCGCCCGATGGCGTCGAAGGCGGCGGCCGGTGGCATCCACGGAGCACTCGTGAACTCAACGGGCATCGCCGCCCAGGCGACGTTCGTGCCGGTCGGTAAGGCGGCGGCGGCAGGCGCGGTCGGTGGAGCCGGTGCGACGGCCGGCGTCGCGGCCGCCGGCAGCGCGGCACTGACCGTGGCCGCGCCGCTCGTGCTCATGGCGATAGCGGTGGGGGTGAGCGCGAATGCCGACTACCAGCGCCAACAGGCTGTCGAACGCATCACGGAGCTGCTGGAAGAACTGCACGAACAGAAGCTCGCTGACGAGCGCAACGAACTCGACGGCTGCCGCGACGCCATTGAGAAGGCAACCGCCGTCCTGTTCGACCAAGGCAAGCTCGGTGTCTCGCTGGGGCTGGACTCGGCGGTGCATGCCATCAGCAAGGCGCTGGCCGCCACTGACCGCCGCCTTGCCAAGTGGCAGAGCGCACTCGACAAGCTGCCCGACGGCAAGCCCGTCGAGATCGGCACGCTGAACAAGTCGTTCCCCGGTGTCGACGACGACGGCGGCAAGTTCCGCACCCACCTCGAACTCGCCGCCTTGGCCATCGCGCTGAAGCGGCGGGTCATCGTCCTGCAGGCCGTCGAGCATGCCCAGATCGACCCTGGCAACCTGTTCGCGAACTTCACCCGCGCACTCAAGGCCGACCAGCAGCGCCTCGACAGACTGGAGTCGAGCATCGCCGGGGTCCTGAAGCGCCTGTCGGCGCTGGAGCCGGCACGCACGTCCAGTTTGCTGCCCCTGATGCACATCGGTGACGTCGATCGCCTACTGCGCGCGGCAAACGGGCTGCACAAGCTGGGCGACGGCGTCGTGGTCAACAGCCCCACGACCGACGCGGCGATTGAGATCGCCCGCGACAAGGACGGCTCGCTGGTCGTGGGGGGGGGGGGGGGGGCGGGGGGGGGGGGGGGGGGAGGCGGGGGGGGCACCCCGGGCGGCCGCGGGGGGGTGGGGCGCGGGGTGTCTCGGG
>NZ_JBHWJY010000024.1:0-44620 GCF_042731135.1 Streptomyces sp. NPDC059874 | reverse complement strand
CAGCGCGGCCGCGCGCCCCCCGCACCCCCCCCCCCCGCCCCGCGGGGGTTCCCCCCCCCCCCCCCCCACCGCCGCCGGGCCGGCGGAGCCCCCCCGCCGCCCCCCGCGGGCGGCCCCCCCACGACCAGGGAGCCCACGGGCGACCGCACTGAGGGAAGTGACCGCCGGTTATCCGGTGGAGGTCCCGTGCGCTCGATGGCAAGGTGTGGCGCATGCCTTCGCCCCATGCCGAGCAGCTGCTGCGCGAGTTGCACGCCTCGCTCGGGCTCCGCAAACGCCCCGAGGACATAGCCCAGCTGATCCAGGACCTGTTCGCCGCCCGGCAGGTCACGCTCGACCCCGCCGCCGCCGAAGCCCTGGAGAAGGCCTCCGAGCACTCGCTGCACAGACTGTGGCACGGGTACACCTCCATGCTCGAGGACTTCGCCCGGCCCGTCGGCGCGCAGCGTCAACTCGCCCGCGCCACCGCGTTGTTCGCGTCCGTGCCCGCGATTCCCGAGAGGGCCTGCGACGATCCCGCGGAGATCGAGGCCGTGATCCGCCGGGCCGGCGAGGAGATCCACCGGCAGTACGGGGAGAACGACTTCGGCCTCGACCGGCTGAACCGCGCCGAGCGCGCCGAAGCCGGCATCGGCGAGGTCTCCAAGCGCCAGTACAACAAGCGCTTCCGGCTGCTGCGCCGGATGGAGGCCAAACTGGCCCGGCTCGTCCACGAGCAGCGCCGCCGCGAGGTCACCATGACCGGCAAGGGCGCGCTCGCGCACACCCTGTCGTACGAGCTCTTCGCCGCCGACCCGGACAGCGCGGCCTTCGTCGCGTACCTCACCGCCCGCGCCAACATGCGCAGCGTCTTCACCAACGGCACGCAGCGCCGCCCGTACGACGAGGTCGCCGACGCGCTGTTCCTGCGGCTGCGCGCGGCGCCCGAGCAGGCGAACTGGTACGCCGTCGCGCACGTCCACCCCACCGCCGAGGTGCTGGGGCACCTCTCCGACGAGGAGCTCACCCGGCTCCTGGTCCGCTGGAACGGCTTCCTGCGGAGCGTGGCCGAACTGCTGGAGGACGCCTGGAACCGTTCCCGCATCGAACCCGCGAGCATGATCGTGCGGCGTGGCGACGACTCGTCGACGTGGAACCAGGCGGCGCAGTCCTGGAGCACCGCCCGCGCGCATTGGTTCGCGCTGATGACGGAGCTGGGCCGGGAGGATTTCCTGGAGCGCGTGTGCCCGGGCAAGGTGCCCCGGCTGATGGCGGCCGACGTGGCCTACTGGCACCGCAGGAGCGGCGGCGGGCTGCATCCGGACACCTACGTGTGGGCGGAACTGCCCCGGCCGTGGGAGGTCCTGCGGGGCGAGAAGGAATGCCCGCGCTCACTGGTCGAGGCGGCCTGCAAGCGCAACGGGGTGGACCCGGTGGCCGGCGGCTGGACGGCGCCCCGGCCGGCCGCGCAGGCCGTCCGCTTCAGCCGTACGCCGGAGCTGGTGCACGGCGTGGCGGTCGCCGATCCGCTGATGGCGAGCGCCCTGCGCTCCGCCGGGGTGTTCTCGGGCCGGGGCAAGCGTGCCGCCGCCGAGGAATGGCTGTGACGCGCCGGCCGTCCCGGACCAAAAACGGTTGCCCGCGACGGCCGTGCTCCACGAGGATCGGGGCGGCGGCGAGGAAGCTCTGCGGAGGAGCGCCCGGCTCGACTCCCGGGTGGACGTAGGTTCGAATCCTGCCCTCGCCGCCATCCTCACAGCCGCCCTCGTCCGTCAGCCCTCGTCCGGGGTCAGGCGCAGCGAGATCGAGTTGATGCAGTAGCGCTGGTCGGTCGGGGTCGGGTAGCCCTCGCCCTCGAAGACGTGCCCGAGGTGCGAGCCGCACTTCGCGCAGCGGACCTCCGTGCGGACCATGCCGTGCGAGGTGTCGGCGATCAGCTCGACCGCCTCGGTGTCCTTCGGGTCGTAGAAGCTCGGCCAGCCGCAATGCGACTCGAACTTCTCCGAGGAACGGAACAGTTCGGCGTCGCAGCCGCGACAGGAGTAGACGCCCTCCGTCTTGGTGTCGGTGTACTCACCGCGGAAGGCCGGCTCGGTGCCCGCGAGGCGGAGCACCTGGTACTCGGACGGGGTCAGCTCGGCCTGCCACTGCTCGTCCGTCTTCTGGACCTCGTACGACATGACGTTCCCGCTCCCTCAGCTCGACAGGCGGGCGAGGATCTGCGGTCCCAGATCCGTGACGTCGCCCGCGCCCATGGTGAGAACGAGATCGCCGGGCTTGGCCATTCCCGCGATGACGTCGGCGACGGCTTCCTTGGAGTGCTCGGCGGTGACGTCGGCTCCGGCGGCGCGGGCGGCGGCGATGATGATCTCGCTGGTGACGCCCGGGATCGGGTCCTCGCGGGCCGGGTAGATGTCCAGGACCACGGAGGCGTCGGCCAGGGAGAGGGACTGGCCCATCTCCTTGCCCAGTTCCTGGGTGCGGGAGAAGAGGTGGGGCTGGAAGACGACCAGGATCCGGGAGTCCCCCGCGGCGCCGCGGATGGCCTCCAGGTCGGCGGTCATCTCGGTCGGGTGGTGCGCGTACGAGTCGATGACCTGCACGCCGGCCGCCTCGCCCTTGAGCTGGAGGCGGCGCTTGACGCCGGTGTACTTGCCGAGCGCGGAGGCCAGGTTGTGCGCCGGGATGCCGAGGGCGACACCGGCGGCGAGGGCGGCCACGGCGTTGTGCGCGTAGTGGCGGCCGGGCACGGAGACGGTGAAGGTGAGCATCCGGCCGCCGACGACGACGGTGACCTCGCTGGTCAGACCGCGCGGGGTGATCTTGGTGATCCGGACGTCGGCCTCGGGCTCCTCGCCGTACGTGACGACGTTCAGCCCCTCGCGGCCGGCGACGCGGCGGGCGATCTCGGCGGCGCCCTCCTGGCCGTGGGCGACGACCAGGGTGCCGCCCGGCACGACCTTGCCGACGAAGGTCTCGAAGGACTCGTAGATCTCCTCCATCGACGCGTAGTTCGCGTGGTGGTCGAGCTCCGCGTTGAGGATGATCGCGACCTGCGGCGCGTACTTGTGGAAGCTGCGGTCGCTCTCGTCCGCCTCGGCGACGAAGATGTCGCCCTCGCCGTGGTGGGCGTTGGAGCCGGGGGCGTCCAGGTCCCCGCCGATGGCGTACGAGGGGTCCAGGCCCAGCGCCGAGAGGGACACCGCCAGCATCGAGGTGGTGGTGGTCTTGCCGTGCGTACCGGCGATCGCGATCGGCCGCAGGCCGTCCATCAGGGCGGCGAGGGCGTCGGAGCGGTGCACGACGGGGATGCCGAGCTCGGCGGCGCGGGCCAGCTCCGGGTTGTCGGCGCGGATGGCGCTGGAGACGACCACGCAGGTGGAGTCCTCGGCGAGGTTGCCGGCGGCGTGCCCGCCGTGGACCGTGGCCCCCTGGGCGCGCAGCGCCTGGGCGGTCTCGGAGTCACCACGGGAGTCACTGCCGGCCACCCGCGCGCCGCGCTGGGCGAGGATCTTCGCGATGCCGGACATGCCGGCGCCGCCGATGCCGATGAAGTGGGGCCGTTCCATGGCGGTCGGCAGGCCGGGCTTCATTCAGGTCGCTCCAGGATCGAGTATCGAGTGCTGTGCAATTGCGCTGTCGGGCTCTGACGGCCCACAGCCTATTCGTTGTGGGCGAAGAGCTTGAGCACCGGAACGCCGACCTTGTGGCGGGCCCGGGAGGCCCAGTCCCGGTGGAAGAACTCCTCCACGAAGTGCGGGGCGGTCAGGACGATCACCTCGTCGGCCCCGGTCTCCTCGACCACGGACTTCAGCTTGTCGAGCGGATGGTGCTCGATGATCTGTCCGATGACGTTGGCGCCCTTCTTGCGCAGGGCCTCCATCGAGTGTTCGAGTGCCTGCTCGGCGGGGCCACGGGCGTCCGCGCCCTCGGGTTCGTCGCCCTCGCGAATGGCCTCGGGGAGCTCACCGAGCGCTACGTCGTCGATGGCCCGCAGCAGCCGGTCCTGGTCGCCGCGGGGTTGCATGAGGACGACGAAGGAGACGGAGTCGTCTCCGTGCAGGGTGGTGACGAAGTCCACGTCCACCGCGGTCAGGGGCTGCTCGATCATCAATACGCTCGTGAACACGGACGCCCTCTCCTTCATGGGCCGAGGCCCGGTGGCCGGCCCCCTGCGGAAACCATCCTGCCCCGCTCTCGCGCGGGGCCATGCGCAGATATATGTGCCCAGGTATGTGCCCTGCGGAAGCTAACCGGAACGAGAAATTCCGCCTTTGTCAGATCCGACGGTAACGCGTGAAGAGGAAGCCGGCCTCTTCCAGTACACAGGCGGGCGCGAGCCGGTGCGGAACCGTGACGGAAGGTCCGCCGGCGATCCGCTGGGCGTCACCGGCCGTGAGCATCGGGGAGATCGTCAGGCACAGCTCGTCCAAGGCGTCGGCGGCCACGAACTGCCCCAGCAGCCGGGGCCCGCCCTCGGTGAGCTGGCGGCGCAGGCCCCGCGCGGCCAGCTCCCGTACGACGCGGGCCGCGTCCACGCGCGCGCCCTCGCCCGCCACCACGACCTCGGCGCCGGCCTTGGCGGCCTCGGCCACCCGCCCGGGGGGCGCGGCGGCGCCCGTGAGCACCAGGGTGGGCACCAGGGGGGAGGTGAAGAGGGGCAGCGTGAAGTCGAGGTCCATGCTCGCGGTGACCACCGCGATGACCGGGGCGGGGCCCTGGCCTGCGGCCGCGCGGCGGGCCGCGAAGGCCTCCCGGGCCCGGGCCGGGCGGTAGCCCTCCTGGCGAACCGTTTCCGCTCCGACGACCACCACATCGGCCAGCGCCCGCAGGGTGCCGAAGATCCGCATGTCGGTCTCGCCGGAGATGGGCTGCGAGCGGCCCTCGTGCTGGCCGGCCCCGTCCAGGGTGGAGACCATGTTCGCCCGCAGCCAGTGGGCGTCGGGGCCGAGCTCGGGGTAGGCGTACGCCTCCGCGAGCTCGTCCAGGGACCACTCCCGGTCGGCCAGGGCCTCCGGGGAGGCGGGTGTCTGATCGGTCACAGGGAACAGGCGTCGCATCGGTGCAGTCTGACACGCCCCGTAGAGTTAAGGGCTGTGCCGACATCACTCTCCGCCCCCGGTTCCGCCTCCGGCCGGCCCCCGATAGCCGACGCGGGCCCGCAGGCACTGTGCGCCCGCGAGCCGCGCGTGCCCGCCGAACGGCTGGTGGCCGAGATGGTCCCGCCGCCGCGTTTCGACTCGGTGCGCTTCGACACCTACGACCCGGACCCGACGCAGCCCAGCCAGGCCGAGGCCGTCACCGTCCTCAGCGGCTTCGCCGCCGGGCTCGGCGGGGCGCACGCGAGCGGCGCCGCGAAGAAGCGTTGGTTCTCGAGGAGCCCGAAGAACACGGCCCCGGCCGCCCCGCGCGGGGTCTACCTCGACGGCGGCTACGGCGTCGGAAAGACCCATCTGCTGGCCTCCCTGTGGCACGCCACCCCGGCCGAGCCGGCGCTCAAGGCCTTCGGCACCTTCGTGGAGCTCACCAACCTGGTCGGCGCGCTCGGCTTCCAGCAGACCGTGCAGACGCTGGGCGGGCACCGGCTGCTGTGCATCGACGAATTCGAACTGGACGACCCGGGCGACACCGTCCTGGTGTCCTCGCTGCTCAGCCGCCTCGTCGAGCAGGGCGTGGCGCTGGCCGCGACCTCCAACACGCTGCCCGGCAAGCTCGGCGAGGGCCGCTTCGCCGCCGTCGACTTCCTGCGGGAGATCCAGGGCCTGTCGGCGCACTTCCGGCCGCTGCGCATCGACGGCCAGGACTACCGCCACCGCGGCCTGCCGGAGGCCCCGGCGCCGTTCTCCGACGAGCAGGTCGCCAAGGCCGCGTACGCGACCCCGGGCGCGAGCCTCGACGACTTCCCCCACCTCCTGGACCACCTCGCCAAGGTCCACCCGAGCCGCTACGGCGCGCTGACCGACGGGATCACCGCGGTCTGCCTGACCGACGTGGGGGCGGTGCCGGACCAGTCGACGGCGCTGCGACTGGTGGTCCTCGCCGACCGGCTGTACGACCGCGAGATACCCGTGCTCGCCTCGGGGGTCCCGTTCGACCGGCTGTTCAGTGAAGAGATGCTGAACGGCGGCTACCGCAAGAAGTACTTCCGCGCCATCTCGCGGCTCACCGCGCTGGCACGCGACGCGAAGCCCCTGGTGTCCCACTAGGTTTGGGAACGCCGGGCTCTCGCGGGCCCGGCCGTTTCCACTTCTACGAAGGGATCCACCATGGCCGCCACACGCAACGCCCACGCCGTCTGGGAGGGCGACCTGCTCGCGGGCAAGGGCGTCGTCACCCTCGACTCGTCCGGCCTCGGCAACTACCCGGTCTCCTGGCCCGCGCGCACCGACGAGGCGGCGAACGGGCGGACCAGCCCGGAGGAGCTCATCGCCGCCGCGCACTCCAGCTGCTTCAACATGGCCTTCTCGAACGTCCTGGCGAAGGCGGGCAACCCGCCGGCCAAGCTGACCACTTCGGCCGCCGTCACCTTCGTCCCCGGCCAGGGCATCACCGGCATCCACCTCACCACCGAGGGCGAGGTGCCGGGCATCGACAACGAGGCGTTCGTCGCCGCGGCCGAGGACGCCAAGAAGAACTGCCCGGTCAGCCAGGCCCTGACCGGCACCACGATCACCCTGAGCGCCAAGCTCGTCTGATCGCGTACGGCTCCGGCGGGGCACGCCGCCGCCGGAGCCACCGCGTGGTACCACGGGCCGGTACCCCTCGCACATCGCCGGTTCCAGCACGGGGAGTTGCCGATGCCCGTCACCCGACGCAGCCTGCTCGCCGCCGGCGGGATCGCCTTCGGCGGGGCTCTCGGAGCCCTGTTCGCCGGCTCCCCCGGTTCCGCCCGGGCCGCGAAACGGGGCTACGGGCCGCTGCTGCCCGACCCGCGCGGCCTGCTCGACCTGCCGGCCGGCTTCTCGTACCGGGTGCTCTCGCGCGCGGGCGATCCGCTGCGTTCCGGCGAGGGCACGGTGCCCGCCAATTGCGACGGCATGGCCGCCTTCGGCGCCGGGGGCGGGCGCGTGCGGCTGGTGCGCAACCACGAGAACCGGGTCACCGCCGCGCTGCGGGTGCCCGCCGTCCACGGACTGACGTACGACCCCCAGGCGCTCGGCGGCTGCACGGCCCTGGAGCTCGGCCCGGACGGGCGGGTCACGGCCGAGCGGGTCGCCCTGGCCGGCACCGCCGTCAACTGCGCGGGCGGCCGCACCCCCTGGAACACCTGGCTGAGCTGCGAGGAGACCGAAGACCGGGCGGGCACCTCCGGGTACACCCGGGACCACGGCTACGTCTTCGAGGTGGACCCGGCCGACCCGCACCGCTCGGGCGCCGTCCCGCTCACCGCGATGGGCCGCTTCGCGCACGAGGCCGTCGCCGTGGACCCGTACCGGGGGGTGGTCTACGAGACCGAGGACGCCTTCGTCCGGCCGTTCGGGCTGTTCTACCGCTTCCTGCCGGAGCGGCCGCTCGGCGGGCTCGGCTCGCTGCGGGCGGGGGGCCGGCTGGAGGCGCTGCGCGTGCCGGGAGTGGCGGACCTGTCGGTGGTGGACGAGCCCGGGGCGGAGTTCCCGGCGCAGTGGGTGCCGGTACCGGACCCCTCGGCGGCGGGGACCCCGATCCGGCACCAGGACTTCGGGCGGGGCGGGATCACCCACGCGCAGAAGCTGGAGGGTTGTTACTGGGGCGGCGGCGCCGGCGGGGGGATCCACTTCGTCTCCAGCTTCGCCCGCCGCGGCGAGGGCGCGGAGGCCGACCACCACGGCCAGGTGTGGTTCTACGACCCGCTGCGCGGCAGGCTCCGGCTGGAGGTGCGGTTCGGGCCGGCCTCGGACGTGGCGCTGCCGGGGGACTCCCCGGACAACATCTGCCTGGCCCCGGACGGCGGCCTGATGGTGTGTGAGGACGGCGGCGGGGAGCAGTACGTCTTCGGCGTGACGGTGAGCGGCGAGGTCTACCCGATGGCCCGCAACGCGGACGACATCGGGCGGCCGGGAGCCGCGGAGTTCGGGGAGTTCGCCGGGGTCACGTTCTCCCCCGACGGGCGGACGATGTACGTCAACGCGTACGCGCCGGGGACGACGTTCGCGGTGACGGGGCCCTGGCAGCACTGACCCGACCTCGCGGTTCCGTTCGATTTGGTGCAAGATCGAACGGAATCGACGGGATTGGGGTGGCGACGGTGGCCAAGGACAAGAACAAGGAGCGCACGGAGTCCGCGGATCGGGCCGGGGGCCCGCAGAAGCGCGAATCCCCGCCGGAGGCCGGGGGCAAGGCGGGCCGGACCGCAGGCCCGAAGAAGCGCAAGGCCGGGCCGGAGGCCAAGGGCAGGGCGGGCCGGGACGGGAGGGGCGCCAAGGGGGGCGCCGGGGTCGAGCGGCTGTCGGCGCGGGAGGTGTTGCGGGCTCCCGTCGGCACGACGATCGACCTGGCGGACTTCGATCCCGCCGCGATCCCCCTCGGGCCCGCCGACAAGGCGGCCGGGTCGGCCGCCACCTCCGAGCTGGCGGGGCGGCTCGCCTCGCTCCAGGAGCGGCTCTACGCGGCCAGCACCGCCGGCGACCGGCGCCGCCTCCTGCTGGTCCTCCAGGGCATGGACACCAGCGGCAAGGGCGGCACCGTCAAGCACGTCATCGGCATGTTCAACCCCTCCGGCTGCCGCATCCGGGCCTTCAAGGCGCCCACCCCCGAGGAGCAGCGGCACCCCTTCCTCTGGCGCGTCAGGAAGTCGCTCCCCCAACCGGGCGAGATCGGCATCTTCGACCGTTCGCACTACGAGGACGTCCTCATCGCCCGCGTCCGCGAACTGGTGCCGCGCAGCCGGCTCGGCCGCCGCTACTCCCAGATCAACCGCTTCGAGGAGTCCCTCGCCGACGACGGCGTCACCATCGTGAAGGTCTTCCTCCACATCGGCTACGAGGAGCAGCGCAAGCGGCTCCTGGAGCGGCTCGACAACCCGGACAAGCACTGGAAGTTCAACGCCGGCGACATCGAAGAGCGCGGCGCGTGGCCCGCGTACCAGGCGGCGTACGAGCTGGCGCTGGAGCGCTGCGCCGGCGAGGGCGCGCCCTGGTACATCGTGCCCGCGGACCGCAAGTGGTACCGCAATTGGGCCGTCAGCAAACTGCTGCTGGAGCACTTGGAGGCCATGGCCCCGCAGTACCCGAAGGGTGACTTCGACGTGGAGGAGTGCCGCAAACGGCTACTCGCCACATAGTCATATATTTTGCCTGCGTGACCATTTCTGTGCGCAAAGCGGCGGCCGTAGCCGCCCTCGGTGCCGCTCTCGGCGTCTGCCTTTCCGGTTGCGGGGGCGCTGCCGGCACCACGGGCGCCGGCCGCGAGGCCCGCCTGGGCAGCCCCTCGGCGTCCGCCCCGGCCGCGAACCCCTCCGCGTCCGCCTCCGTGCCCGCCTCCACCCCTGCCTCCGCCCCTGCCTCCACCCCCGCCTCTCCCCAGGCCGGTGCCCCCGGCAAGGCACCCACCATGGCGCCCGGCCCGAACGGCCTGACCCCCGTCTTCGAGCGGGCCGGGCAGCAGAGCGAGAAGACCGTCGCGCTGACCTTCGACGCCGACATGACCTCCGACCAGGGGCCGCGCGCCGCCGCCGGGGAGCAGTTCGACAACCCCCAGCTGATCTCGACCCTGCGCACCCTCAAGGTGCCCTCGACGATCTTCATGACGGGCCGCTGGGCCGAGGAGTACCCCGACCAGACGAAGTCCATCGGCACGGACCCGAACTTCGAGATCGCGAACCACTCCTACAGCCACCATGCCTTCAAGTCCCCCTGCTACGGGCTGCCCGCGCTCGACGGAGCCGCCGCCAGGGCGGACGTGGACCGGGCCTTCGACGCCTTCCGCAAGGCGGGCGCGGTCAACACCGTCCCGTACTTCCGCTTCCCCGGCGGCTGCTACGACGACGACGCGCTGCGGGCCCTGTCCACGGCCAAGGTCACGGCCGTCCAGTGGGACGTGGTCAGCGGGGACGCCTTCGCGAAGGACCCCGGCGCGGTGGCCGAGCAAGTGCTCGCCGGGGTGCAACCGGGCTCGGTGGTGGTCATGCACTGCACGCGCAGCGCGGCCCCGGTCACCGAGGAGGCCATCCAGAAGATCGTCCCGGAGCTGCGCAAGCGCGGCTACCGGTTCGTGAAGGTCTCCGAGCTGATCGGGAAGTAGCCGACGGCCCCTCAGCCGGAGCAGGCGGTGCGCTGCGCGTCCTGCCATTCGCACACCGGGCACAGCACCACGCCCGGTGTCGCGACCCCGTACTCGGTGGGCTTGCCGCACTCCAGGCAGTCCGCGTACGGCGGCCCCGCCACGGCCCCGCCACGCCCGGCCGGGGCCGCCGGGGCGGGGCAGTACGACTCGGTTCCGTCCGACTGGACCATGCGTACGAGCGTACTCGGCCGCGCCGCGCAGCGACGAGGTTCAGTGTGCGGCCACCGCCTCGGTGAGCTCGCTCGGGCGGACGATGACGAAGCCCTCGCCGCTGAGCTTCAGCTGGACCGCCTCGCCGGAGCCGCCGCGGATCATCGAGCCGACCGACTGGGAGCGGTGCAGCGCGGTGTCGAGCCGGGCGCTCCAACCGACCACCGCGTCCGTGTCCACGTACACCGGAGCCTGGGGGGTGACCGGGATGATGATCGGATGGCCGTCGCAGACCACGGCGAGCTTGCCGGTGCCGGTGAAGAGGCTGTTGAAGAGGCCGCCGCCGGTCATTCCGGCCCCCTTCACCATCTTGATCTCGTAGGAGAGGGTCGGGTCGAAGCAGAGCACGTTGCGGCCGTTGATGGTCAGGGCGTCGCCGGGCTCGAAGTCGACGATGAAGCAGTTGCCCGCCTGGTGCGCGAACCAGGCCTCGCCCTGGCCGCGTACGGACATCAGCGCCAGGCCCTCGCCGGTGACGGCGCGCTTGAGCATGCCGCCTATGCCCTGGCCCTTGCGTTCGAACTGGAGGTTGCCGCGGAAGGCGACCATCGAGCCTTGGCGGGCCAGCATTTCACCGTTGACGGCGTACTTCACCGACTTCGCGTTCTGCAGGGTCATGCCGGGTGCGGCGGCGGGCTGGGCCAGGTTCTCGGAGGCGAAAAGGTCACTCTTCATGCCGTCGATCCTCACCCGGCCCGGACCCCCTCGGCATCATCCTGAAGGGGGAGCCTGGCATCCTTGGCAGGATGAGCAGCCAGCACGCGAACGACACCTCAGAGGTACCCGCGGCCGTTCCCACGGCCGTTCCCGCGGTCGGGGCGGACAGCCCGTTCCGGCAGGAGCACGTCCTGCGCGACGAGGCCCCACAGTTCGTCCTCCCGCTGGTGGTGCGGATCGAGAAGACCGAGCCGCCCGCCCGGACGGACGCCCTGGAGACGGCGGCCCGCGCGGTGCTGGTCCTGCTGGGCGACGAGCGGGCACGGGGCGAGGGCGAGTGGGCCGAGGCCGTGCGGGACTGGCAGGACGCGCGGATCCGCAAGGTGGTCCGGCGGGCGCGCGGGGCGGAGTGGCGCAAGGCCGAGACCCTGCCGGGTGTCACGGTGCACGGTGACACCTCCGAGGTGCGGGTCTTCCCACCGGTGCCGCTCGACGGCTGGCCGAAGGAGCTGGCCAAGCTCCAGGTGTCGGGCACCGACCTGGACGACCCCGAACCGGTCGGCCCGGACACCGAGCCGGGGGTGCCCGTGCTGTGGCTCAATCCCGACCTCGACATGTCGGCCGGCAAGGCGATGGCCCAGGCCGGGCACGGCGCCCAGCTGGCGTGGTGGGAGCTGACGGACGCGGAGCGGGGACTCTGGCAGGCCTGCGGTTTCCGTCTGGCGGTACGAACGGCTCCGCGCGAGCGGTGGGCGGAGCTGAGCGGGAGCGGCCTGCCCGTGGTCCGCGACGCCGGTTTCACGGAGATCGCGCCCGGCTCCTGCACGGTCGTCGCGGACCATCCGGCGCTGCGGGCCCGGCTCTAGCCTCCGGGCAGGGCGGGGAACCTCAAATGTTGCTCTGAACGTCCCTTCCGGCGGGTTGGCCCGGCTCCGGCGGGGCCATCACACCGGTGACATCGGCACACGGCCGACGAAGGGGGCGGGGGACATGAAGCCCATGGAACAGCTGGGAGTGGGGATCGGCTGGCGGCCGGAGATCGCGGACGCCGTCGAGCGGCTGCCCGGCCTGGACTGGGTCGAGGTGGTGGCCGAGAACATCTGCGCGGACCACCTGCCCGATTCGCTCGTGCGGCTGCGCGAGCGCGGTGTCCGCGTCGTGCCGCACGGGGTCTCGCTCGGCATCGGCGGGGCCGACCGCCCCGACCCGGCGAAGCTCGCGGCGCTCGGCGAGCGGGCGGTGGCGCTGGGGGCGCCGCTCGTCACCGAGCACATCGCCTTCGTACGGACCTCCTCGCCCGCGTTGGAGGCCGGCCACCTGCTGCCGGTGCCGCGCACGCGCGACGCGTTGGACGTGCTCTGCGAGAACGTGCGGATCGCGCAGGACGCCCTGCCGGTGCCGCTGGCGCTGGAGAACATCGCCGCGCTGTTCTCCTGGCCGGACGAGGAGCTGACGGAGGGGCAGTTCCTGACGGAGCTGGTCGAACGGACCGGCGTCCGGCTGCTGATCGACGTGGCCAACCTGCACACGAACCGGGTCAACCGGGGCGAGGACCCGGCCGCGGTGCTCGACGCGATCCCGCTGGAGGCGCTGGCGTACGTGCACGTGGCGGGCGGTGTGGAGAAGGGCGGCGTGTGGCACGACACCCACGCGCACCCGGTGCCGCCCGTGGTGCTCGACCTGCTGGCCGGGCTCCGCTCCCGTGTGGACCCGCCGGGGGTGCTCCTGGAACGGGACGACGACTTCCCGCCGGAGCCGGAGCTGGCCGCCGAACTGACCGCGATCCGCGCGGTGCCGGCGGCTGCGCCGGAGCCGGAGGCCGAGCCGAAGGCGGGACCGGGGGTTCCGCCGGTGCCGGGGCCGGGGGTTCCGTCGGAACCGGGCGTCGACGAGGCGGTCCGGACCCGGGTGGGGCTCGGGCAGGCCGCCCTGCTGTCGGCGCTGGTGGCCGGGACGCCCGTGCCCGAGGGGTTCGACCGGCCGCGGATCCGGGTGCAGGCCCGGGCGCTGGCCGCCAAGCGGGCCGGCGTGGTGGCCAAGGTGGCGCCCGAGCTGCCCGGGATCCTCGGCGGCTCCGGTCCGTACCGCGAGGCCTTCCTCTCGTACGCCAAGGGCCGGCCGATGACCGGCGGCTACCGCCGCGACGCGCTCGACTTCGCCGAGCACCTGCTGGTCCGGGACCTGCCGGCCGACCCGGCGGCCCGGCGCCGGCTCACCGCCTGGTGGCGGGAGCGGGCCGGAATCCGCCCGCCCCGCCGGATCGTGCGCTGGGCCCGGACGCTCGTGGGGAGGGCGGCATGAGTTCCATCGAGTTCGTCGCTGTTGCGGTGTGGGTCGGGGTCGTCGTCTCGTGCGTGCTGCTGGCGCGCGGGCTGCGCCGCTCCCGGCCCGCGTCCGCCGGGTCCTCGGCCGTACTGCACGACCTGTCCGAGGCCGCGTTCCTGGTGGGCGGGCCGGGGGGCGTCGTGGACGCCGCGCTCGCCGCCATGCTCGCGGACACGCGGCTGGTCGGCGGCGGCCCCGGCATCGTCCAGGTGCGGCCCGGGGCGCGGGCCGACGATCCCGCCGAGCGCGCCGTCCTCCAGGCGCACGCGGCGGCGCCCTCGGGGTGGCTGTACCAGGTGCGGTACGCCGCCATGCTCGACCCCGCCGTCCAGGAGATCGGGGACTCCCTCGCGGCCCGCGGGCTGATCTCCCCGCCCGGATCCGGCCGGACCTGGCGGCGCTGGGGGGTGACCCAGGTCATCGTGTGCGCGGCCCTGATCCCGGTGTCCATTCCGCTGACCATCGTGGGGCTGGTCGCCCGGTCCGACTCGGTGCCGTTCATCGCGCTGGTGCTGCCCGTGCTGCTGGGCGGGATCGTCGTGGGCGGGGTCTGCGCGGCCCGGGCCAAGAGCCGGCTCACCCCGGCGGGGACGCGGGCGCTCTTCGCGATGCGTCGCGGGTACCTGAACGACCAGAGCCCGTACGTGCGGACCGCGCTGTTCGGGCTGCGCGGTCTGCGGGACCCGTACCTGCGGCAGCAGCTGGTGCCGGCCGCACGCGGCACCCGGCTGGCCGCGGCCCAGTCCGGGGCCCGTCCGCACCGCTCGGACGGCTCCTCCGGGTCCGCCCCCGAGCTCGTCCCCCTCGTCTGGTGCGCGGGGAGCGACGGCGGCGGGGGCGGATCGAGCTGCGGTTCGGGATCGAGCTGCGGCTCCTCGGGCAGCAGTTGCGGATCCTCGGGCGGCGGCTCCAGTTGTGGCGGCGGCGGCGGCAGCAGTTCGAGTTGCAGTAGTTCGTCCGGATCCAGCTGCTCCAGCAGCTCCTGACGTCCCATCACGGTCGCGTCACAAAGCCGCTCGCACCCCGACGCACCCCCTGACCGGGAACACCGGCTGCTTGTAGAAAGCGGAGATGTTCTGGGTCCTGTTCCTCCTCGCGGCCTGGGTGGGGGTGCTGGTTTCGTGCACCCGCCTGCTGAGAGCCGCGAGCCGAGCGGCGGAGCCCGCCGCGGGCTCCGCCTCCTTCCCCCACCACGACGAGCTGAGCCTGTACGAGGCCGCGTACCTCGCCGGCGGCCCCACCCGGGTGGCCGACCTGACGCTGCTCTCGATGCAGCGCCGGCGGCGGTTGCTGCTCGCCCACACCGGCTGGGCCACCGTGGTCGATCCCGTCGGGCTCGATCCGCACGAGCGGTCGGTGCTGGGGGCGTTCGGCCCGGACGGGCAGTCCCCGGTGCCGGCGCTGCGGGCCGCGGTGGCGGGGGGCGAGGCCGTGCGGGACCTCGCGGCCCGGCTGGGCGAGGCGGGGCTCGCGCTGACCGAGGGGGTCCGCTGCGGGGTCGGCGAGGGGGTCCGGGCCGTGCGGGGGGCCACCGTGCTGGTGCTGGGGATGGCCGCGGCCGCCCTCGCCGTGCCGGTGGAGGGGACCACGACCACGATCGTCCTGGCGTGGTTCGCGCTGCCGCTGATCCTCACCCTGGGCTGCCTGGCGATAGCCCGCTTCGACGGGTACCTGCACTCCTCCTGGGCCTCCCCGGCCGGGCAGCGGCTCCTGGTCGCCCTGGACCGGGAGCGCGGCGCGGCGGAGTCGCTGACCGCGGTGGCCGTACGAGGCGTACGCACGATCGGCGACCCCGAGCTCCGGGCGGCCCTGGGGTACGGCAACCGGGGGCGGATCCCGAGGCAACGGGGCCAATGAGGCCGACACCGCCCGCCGATCCTTTACACGGGCCTCACCCGGCCGTTTAGTCGGCTCATCGGATGACCCGAAGGGCCGCCATGCGTCTGCCTCCCACCCGCCACACCGCCGCCGCGGCCCTCTCCCTCACCCTGTGCGCTTCCGCCGCCGCCGGCACGGCTGGAGCCGAACCCGTGGCCCACCGCACCCCCGCCGTCGAGGGATCCCGGCCGGCCGACACCGAACCCACGGCCCGCCTGGCAGCCGAGTCGGCCGGAGCCGAACTCGTCGCCCGCCGCGCCACCGCGGCTGCCGCCGGCACGGCTGGAGCCGAAGCCGCACACGCAGGCAAGGCCCACCCCGCCGGAGGCGAAACGGGCGGGCTCGTGTTCGGGGCGTGCCCCGGGGTCGAAGGGTTGCCCGGGCACGTGCAGTGCGCGTCGCTCCGCGTGCCGATCGACTACGCGCGGCCCGACGGGCCGCAGATCCACCTCACCGTCAGCCGGGTCCCGGCGACCGGGGAGCACGGCGCTCGCCGGCAGGGGGCGCTCGTGAGCAATCCCGGCGGGCCCGGGGCCTCCGGGATGGCCTTCCCGCTCGCCGCCGGGCTCCCCGAATGGCGGCGCGTCGCCGCCGCCTACGACTTCGTCGGGTACGCCCCGCGCGGCGTCGGCCGCTCCGCCCCGCTGTCCTGCCAGGACCCCGCCGCGCGCAAGGGCCCGACCCAGGTCCCGACCGACCCCTCCCCCGCGTACAAGCGGCAACGCGTAGCCGCGGCCCGGGCGTACGCCCGTGGCTGCGCCCGACGGGCCGGCGCCGCGCTGCCGTACTACACGACGCTGAACAACGCGCGCGATCTGCACGTGCTGCGCGCCGCCCTCGGCGAGCGGCGGCTGACCTTCATGGGCGGCTCCTACGGCACGTACCTCGGCGCCGTCTACGCCACGCTCCACCCGGGCCACGTCCGCCGGATGGTGCTCGACTCGGCGGTCGATCCCGATCCGGGCCGCGTCTGGTACCGCGCCCAGCTCGGCCAGGTCGCCGCCTTCGAGCGCCGCTGGTACGACTTCCGCTCCTGGGTCGCCCGCCACCACGCCACGTACCGGCTCGGCACCACGCCGGAGGCCGTGCAGGCCGCCTACGAGCGCGTCCGGGACGCGTTGGCCCGTACCCCCGCCGCCGGAACCGTCGGGACCGGTGAGCTCCAGGCCGCGTACCTCCAGGCCGCGTACTACGACGACGTGTGGCCGGACCGGGCGGCGGCGCTCTCGGCCTTCCTGCGCGGCGATCCGGCGGAACTGGTCCGTCAGGCGGCCCCCGACCCGGCGACGGCGGCCGAGGTCGAGAACGCGACGGCCGTCTACACGGCGGTGTTGTGCAACGACGCCCCCTGGCCCGGGGACTGGGCGACCTGGGACCGGGACCACACCGAACTGGCCCGCACGGCCCCCTTCGAGGCCTGGTCCAACGCCTTCCTGAACCTCCCGTGTGCCTACTGGCCGGTGCGCGAGCGGCAGCGGCCTGTGCCGGTCGGAGCCCGCCCGGCGGCTTCGCTCCCCCGCACCCTGATCGTGGCGGCACAGCGCGACGGGGCGACCCCGTACCGGGGCGCGCTGGAGCTCCAGCGGCGGCTCGGGAGCGAGGCGGCTCTGGTCACGGAGGTGGGGGCCGGCTCGCACGGAGTGGTCGGTGGACGCAACGACTGCGTGGACCGACACGTGGAGCGGTATCTGCTGACAGGTGACACCTCAGGGTGGCGTGTCACGTGTGCGCCGCATCCGGAGCCCGCACCGGTGTCGCTGGACGACCGGGCAGCGAGCACCTCGGGGGCAACCCCCAGGGCACTGCTGTCGCCAGTCGTCTGAACTTCCGGGCGGGATCTCCGGCTGCGTCGATTCGGGGGCAGGGCCTCCCGATCCACCGGAGGAGCTCACCTGACGGTGTGGTCGTCCTCCGGTCCTTCCCCCCAGGGGAGGTATCAGGCGAGCCCGGCCACCAGATCGGCGACGGACTTGCGGCGTCCGGTGTAGAAGGGCACCTCTTCACGGACGTGCATACGGGCCTCGGAGGCGCGCAGGTGACGCATCAGGTCGACGATGCGGTACAGCTCGTCGGCCTCGAAGGCCAGCAGCCACTCGTAGTCGCCGAGCGAGAACGAGGCGACGGTGTTCGCGCGCACGTCCGGGAAACCGCGGGCCATCTTGCCGTGGTCGGCGAGCATGCGGCGGCGGTCCTCGTCGGGCAGCAGGTACCAGTCGTAGCTGCGCACGAAGGGGTACACGCTGACGTACTCGCGCGCGACCTCGTCGGCCAGGAAGGCCGGGATGTGCGACTTGTTGAACTCGGCCGGACGGTGCAGGGCCATGTTCGACCACACCGGCTCCAGCGCGCGGCCCAGCTTGGTGCGGCGGAACAGGTTGTACGCGGTCTGCAGCTCGTCCGCCGTCTCGGCGTGCCACCAGATCATGACGTCGGCGTCGGCGCGCAGGCCGGAGACGTCATAGGCGCCGCGGACGGTGATGTCCTTGGCGGCCAGCTGGTCGAAGAGTTCCTGGACCTCGTCGGCGTAGCCGGTGCGGTCCTCCGGAAGAACGTCCTTCAGCTTGAAGACGGACCACAGGGTGTAGCGGATGACCTCGTTGAGGTCCTTCGCCTTCTTCCCCGCGTTGGGAATCTTCTCTGGTGCAGTCATGTGCCTATTGTCCCGTGTGCCGATCAGTGGTCTGTGCCAGGGGTACCGAACGCGTGCCGAGCGAGGCGATCACCGCGTCCGCGGCCTTGCCAGCACTGGCGATACAGGCCGGAATGCCCACTCCGTCATAGAGCGCCCCGCACACCGCGAGACCGGGCAGGGCCGCGACGGCGCCGCGGATCCGCTCGACGCGCGCGAGGTGGCCGACCGGGTACTGGGGCAGTCCGCCGTCCCAGCGGGTGACGGCGGAGGCGACCGGCCGGGCCGCGAGGCCCACGGCCTCGCCCAGGTCGGCGAGGGAGACCTCGACGAGCTCCCCGTCCTCGCGTTTCAGATCGGCCTCGTCGGCGTAGCGGCCCACCGAGGTCCGCAGCAGGAAGAGCTCCGGATCGGCCCCGGCCCAGGCCCACTTGTTGCTGGAGAAGGTGGAGGCCTTGATGGTCCGGCCGTCGACGGGCGGTACGAGGAACCCGCTGGCACCGCCCCCGGCGACGGCGGCCGGCAGGTCGGAGCGGCGGAAGGCCATCGTGACCAGGGCCATGGAGGCGTACTCCACCCCGCGCAGCTCGGCCGCGGCGGCCGGCGCGAGCGCGTCGAGCAGCCGGGCGGCGGGCCCGGCCGGGGTGGCCAGGATCACCCCGTCGGCCTCGATGACCTCGGTGGCCCCGGTTGACCCGGTGTCGGCCACGACCCGCCAGCCTTCGCCCGTACGCACGACCTCGCGCACGGGGGTGCCGGTGCGCAGGTCCGCCCCGGCGGCCCGGCAGGCCTCGGCCACCGCGAGCGGGAGCCGTCCGATGCCGCCGTCGATTCCGGCGAAGACCGGGCCGGCCTGTTGGGGCGCGGCTTCGGCGCGGCGCTGCAGTTCGCGCACGCCGTCGCCGAGCAGGTGGTGGGTGCGGGCGACCTCGAAGAGCTGGGGCACGGCGGCGCGCATGGAGATGCGGTAGGCGTTGCCCGCGTAGACCCCGCCGAGCAGCGGTTCCACGAGCCGGTCGACGACCTCGTGGCCGAGGCGGGCGGCGACGTACTCGCCGACGGCGACGTCCTCGCCGATCTCGACGGGCGGCAGCTCGCGCTCGGCCTCGATCCGCGCCAGGCCCTCCGGGGAGAGCACCCCGGAGGCGGCGAGCGGTGCCAGGTCGCCGGGGACGCCCATGACGTGCCCGCGCGGCATCGGGCGCAGGGCGCCCCGGGTCCACAGGTGGGCGGTGGCGGTGGCGGGCGGCTGCAGGGCTTCGCCGAGGCCGACCGCGCGGGCGAGTTCCACGGCTTCTGGGCGGCGGGCGAGCACGGACTCGGCGCCGAGGTCGACGCGGGCGCCGGCGAGCTCGCCGGCGTACAGCTTGCCGCCGAGCCGGTCTCCGGCTTCCAGGAGCGTGACGCGGGCGCCGTCGGCGAGCAGCCGGTGGGCTGCCGCGAGACCCGCGATGCCGCCGCCGATCACGACGACGTGCCGGGTCCGGCCGGGACGATCCGTACGCATGTCCGCTTCGTGCATGGACACATCGTCTCAGATCGATCTCCGAGGCCGGAACGTGACCGCATCGCGACCGGCCCGGAACCGGGGAAGCGAAACCCGTGCCGGGGCTCCGCGCGTCGAAACGGCAACACCAGCCGATCCTCGGGGGTTTGTATGATGCGCGCTCCACAGAGACACCGTTCCGCGGCGGCCTTGGCCGCCCTTTCCCTGGCCGGGGCGCTCGCGCTGACCGGCTGCGGCGCGGACGGTGTCACGTCCGCCTCCGACGACAAGGCCGCCGTCGCACCCCGGGAGGGCGCGGCCCAAGCGCCCGCCCAGGACAAGGCGGGGGCCGGCGCCGCGGCACCACAGGCGGCGGACAAGAACGGGCAGCAGCCGCCCGCCGTGGTCCGGCCGAACGTCATCCGTACGGCGACGCTGGGCATCGAGACCACGGACCCGCAGAAGACCCTCGCGGCGGCCCGTACCGCGGCCGACGGGGCGGGCGGCTACGTCGGCAACGAGTCCACCAGGCGCGGCGAGGACGGCCGGATGACCTCCACGCTGACCCTGCGGGTGCCCGGCGAGCGCTATGACGCGGTGCTCGGCGCGATGGAGGGCGGCGGAAAGCTCCTGCACCGCAAGGTCGACGCGCAGGACGTCACGGAGAAGGTGGCCGACATCGGCAGCCGGGTCGCCTCGCAGCAGGCCAGTGTGGCGCGGGTGCGGGAGATGATGGGCAAGGCCTCGGCGCTGAGCGAGGTGGTGATGCTGGAGAGCGAGCTGAGCCGGCGCCAGTCGGACCTGGAGTCGCTGCTCGCGCAGCAGACAGCGCTGAAGGACCAGACCTCGATGGGCACGATCACCCTGGAGGTCTCGGAGCCGGTCGCGAAGCCGGTGGTGGCGAAGAAGAAGGAGAAGGAGCCCACCTTCCTGGGCGCCCTGCACGGCGGTTGGGACGTCTTCACGAAGATCGTGCGCTACCTGATGGTGGCGGTCGGCGCGCTGCTCCCGTTCGCGGCGGTGGCCGCCGTGGTGGGGCTGGGCTTCCGGCTGTACCGGCGGCTGCGCCCGGCGGCGCCGAAGACGGGGCCCGCCGCGGAGCCGGCCCCGGACCTGGCCGCGGACCGGGCTCCGGACCGGGCTGCTGAACGGGCTCCCGTTCCGGCGGCCCGCCCGGCCGGGACTTCGGACACCGAGGCCGACGTACACGACTGAACGCACGTTCGCCCGTAGCGTGTTCACCATCTGGTGGGCGGCGCTGAAGGGGCGGTAGTGACCATGGGGACGGAACGACTGGTGGTGGTCGGCGGTGACGCGGCGGGGATGTCCGCCGCGTCGCAGGCCCGCCGGCTCAAGGGCCCGGCGGAGCTGGAGATCGTCGCCTTCGAGCGCGGGCACTTCACCTCGTACTCCGCGTGCGGGATCCCGTACTGGGTCGGCGGCCGGGTCGCCGAGCGGGACGACCTGATCGCCCGCACCCCCGAGGAACACCGCGCCCGGGACATCGACCTGCGCACCCGCACGGAGGTCGTGGAGCTCGACCCGGCCGGATCGCGGGTGCGCGCCCGCGATCTGGACAGTGGATCCGAATCCTGGACGGGCTACGACAAGCTCGTCCTGGCCACGGGTGCCCGCCCCGTGCGCCCCAGGCTCCCCGGCATCGGCGCGCACGGGGTCCACGGCATCCAGACCCTGGACGACGGCCAGCGCCTCATGACCACTTTGGAGCGTACGGAGGGCCGCCGGGCGGTCGTCGTCGGCGCGGGCTACATCGGCGTGGAGATGGCGGAGGCCCTGGTCGAGCGGGGCTACGAGGTCACGGTCCTGCACCGCGGCGCGCAGCCGATGTCCACGCTGGACCCGGACATGGGCGGCCTGGTGCACAGCGCGATGAACCGCATGGGGATCCGTACGGTCTCCCGCGCCGAGGTGACGAAGATCCTCACCGACGAGGAGGGCCGCGCCCGAGCGGTGGCCACGGCGGCGGGCGAGGAGTACCCGGCGGACGTGGTCGTCCTCGGCATCGGCGTGGAGCCCCGCACCTCCCTCGCCCGCGCGGCCGGCCTGCCCCTCGGCCCTTCGGGGGGCATCCTCACGGACCTCTCGATGCGGGTCCGGGGCCACGAGAACATCTGGGCGGGCGGCGACTGCGTGGAGGTCCTGGACCTGATCGCGGGCCGCACCCGGCACATCCCGCTGGGCACGCACGCAAACAAGCACGGCCAGGTCATCGGCTCGGGCGTCGGCGGCGGCTACGCGACGTTCCCGGGGGTGGTCGGCACGGCCGTGAGCAAGGTCTGCGACCTGGAGATCGCCCGTACGGGGCTGCGCGAGCGGGACGCGCTGGAGGCGGGCCTGCGCTTCGTGACGGCCACGATCACCTCCACCACCACGGCGGGTTACTACCCGGGCGCGACGGAGATGACGGTGAAGATGCTGGCGGAACGCCGCACGGGCCGCCTGCTGGGCGTCCAGATCGTCGGCGGCGCGGGTTCCGCGAAGCGGGTGGACATCGCGGCGGTCGCCCTGACGGCGGGCATGACGGTGGAACAGGTGGTCTCCCTGGACCTGGGCTACGCGCCCCCGTTCTCCCCGGTCTGGGACCCCATCCTGGTGGCGGCCCGCAAGGCCGTCTCCGCGGTCCGCTCGGCGGGGGTCTAGCGGGCCTCCACCAGCTCGGAGCGGATCAGCTCCAAGAGGCGGCCCATCCAGTTCCGGCCGCTGCCGGGGCCCGCGTCGCGCCAGAAGGGTGCGTCGTAGAACCCGGTGTAGAGGACTCCGCCCTGCCCCGTGGCAACCAGGAGTTCGGCGAGCGCGGGGTGCTGGTCGAACTTGGCCCGCAAGAGCCCGGCCATCACCGCGAGCCGCACGTCGGCCCAGTCCGCCCGCCGGGCTGCCCGGCCGCCCAGCTCGTGCGCCTCGCGGGCGGTCGCGGCGGCGCGGATCCGGTCGCGGTCGGCGGTGTCCGCGGCGGACAGGGCCCAGTAGCCGTGGAGGACCGTGGGGTAGGTCCGCCCGCCGTACTCGAAGGGGGCGTCGTAGTCGTTGCGCAGGGCGAAGTGGCCGAGTTCGGCGGGCCATCCCCGCGGATGCACGGCCTCGTGGAGGACGATCGGGGGCTGCGGGGCACCGGTCGGGTCGTCCGCGTGGTGTACGGCCTGCCGCAGCTCGGCTCGCTCGACCGCATCGTCCCCGCGGGTGAAGTAGTCGCGGGCGGATTGGTGCATCTGCTCCGTGACCACCGGGCCATCCCCGTCGACGGGCTGCCCGATGTCGGTCGTGAGGATCCGCAGCGGCCGGTCCTGCCTGTCCATGTCACCGAGGACGTACACCCGCAGGTGTGCCGGGACGGCAAGGTACGCGTCCCGGAGCCGGGCCCGCTTGGTCTCGGTCGTCTCCCGCTGGTAGTCGCGGACGGCCTCCCACAGCAGGTCGCGGGCCCTGGGCCGGCCGCCTAGGGCGGCGATCTCGTCGGCCACCTCCAGGAGGAACGACTCGCCGGTCACGGGCTCCGGGTAGCGGGACTCCCACTTCGAGGCGGGTGGTACGGGCTCCTCCGCGTCCGGCGGGGTGAGCGCGACCTTGCCGGAGGCGAGTCGTCCGCCGAGCCCGGCCAGGTCGGTCGCCTGGGACCGACCGAGGGTGATCAGGCCATCCGCGTACGCGAAGAGGTGCTCCGGGTAGTACGTGTCGACCAGGTCGTGCCTGCGCCACACGAGGCACCAGGCCCCGTCGATCCGTTCTCCATCGGATATGCGAAACGTCGGTCCGTGCCATGTCATGCAGGGCACGGTACCGACGTTCGATCTTGTCCGAGGCGGCTTTTCCGGGTCAGCGGGCCGTCTTGGTGTGGACGTAGTCCACCAGGCGCGTCAGCGCCTCCGGGTCGGTCGTCGGGAGGACGCCGTGGCCCAGGTTGAAGATGTGGCCCTCCAGGCCGGCCGCCGCCGCCAGGACCTCGTCCGTCTTGGCTTCGACCGCCTCCGGGGTGGAGAAGAGGACGGCCGGGTCCAGGTTGCCCTGGAGCGCCTTGCCGGGGCCGACGCGGCGGGCGGCCTCGTCGAGGGCGACCCGGTAGTCGACGCCCACGACGTCGGCGCCGGCTTCGCCCATCAGGCCGAGCAGCTCACCGGTGCCCACGCCGAAGTGGATGCGCGGCACCCCGTACGAGGCGACCGACTGCAGGACCTTCGCCGACGCCGGCATCACCGAGCGGCGGTAGTCCGCCGGGGCGAGCGCGCCGACCCAGGAGTCGAAGAGCTGGACGGCGGAGGCGCCCGCCTCGATCTGGACCTTGAGGAAGGCGGAGGTGATCTCCGCGAGGCGGTCCAACAGGTCGGCCCACAACTCCGGGTCCCCGTACATGAGGGCCTTGGTGTGCTCGTGGTTCTTGGAGGGACCGCCCTCGACGAGGTAGCTCGCGAGAGTGAAAGGCGCGCCCGCGAAACCGATCAACGGCGTGGAGCCCAGTTCACCCGTGAGCATGCCGATCGCCTCGGTGACGTACGAGACGTCCTCCGGGGTGAGGTCGCGCAGCTGTGCGAGGTCCTCGCGGCGGCGGATCGGCTGGGCGACGACCGGGCCGATGCCCGGCTTGATGTCGAGGTCGACGCCGATGGCCTTCAGCGGGACCACGATGTCGGAGAAGAAGATCGCCGCGTCGACGTTGTGGCGTCGCACCGGCTGCATCGTGATCTCGGTGACCAGGTCGGGGCGCATGCAGGACTCCAGCATGGCCGTGCCTTCGCGCACCTTGCGGTACTCGGGGAGGGAGCGCCCGGCCTGCCGCATGAACCACACGGGGGTGTGCGGCACCGGCTCTCGCCGGCACGCCCTCAGGAAGGCGGAATCGTACGTCTGACTCGGCTGGCCCGTGGGGCGGTTTTCGTTGGCGCTCACGACCCAAATCTTCGCACGTATGAAGAAGTGCCCGGCCCGGCGCGGGTGTGGCTGCGCCGTACGGGCGCTCGTTCCGCCTAGTCTTCCCGGCATGGCTGCGGCTCAGGGACGATTTTCAGATGGCGCTGACGGTACGGACAGCGCGAAGGAGAGCTCCGTCCCGCTCCCGTTCCGGCGGGCGGTCGACGGCTTGAAGAAGGCGAGGCTGCGCACGGGGATCGAGATCGATCCCACGAAGCCGCCGCAGAGATTGGCGCCGTACGCCTACGCGCTGGAGGCGGCGGTAGTGGAAGGGGAGGACGATCTGGCCGACGGCCGGCTCATCCTGCTCCACGATCCGGCCGGGCACGAGGCCTGGCAGGGAACCTTCCGGCTCGTGACGCTCGTACGGGCGGAACTGGAGCCGGAGATGGCCACGGACCCCCTCCTCCCGGAGGTGTGCTGGTCCTGGCTGACGGGGGCGCTGGAGGCGCGCGGGCTGGCGTACGGAGAGGCGAGCGGCACGGTGACCATGGCGAGCTCGCACTACTTCGGCGGGCTCGCGGAGCGCCGTCCGGCGACGCAGATCGAGATCAGGGCCTCCTGGACGCCCCGCGAAGGAGTGGGCGGGGTGCCGGACACCTCGGCGCACCTGTCGGCGTGGTGCGAGCTGCTGTGTCAAATCGCGGGGCTGCCGCCGGTGGGTCCGACGGACACGGGCACGGGAGTGGTCTCCCTGCCACAGCGGCGGGGTCCGCACCACCCGTAGCCGCGGGGCCGTACGGACGTACGACGAATACGGGGGAACAGCCGGTCGAAGCCCGTGGCGGTGTGTCGGAACGCGGCATCCGTTGCGGGCTTCTGATCACCCTATGATCGATCGTGCGTCCGAATTGCCCGAATTGTTACTCACCAAATCGTGATCATTCCCTAAAGCCGGGCGGGTGACGTGCCGAAGGAGTCAGTGACCATCCGCACGGTTCGCACCGGCTTCCTTCCCCGAGCCGGCCGTCCCGCCACTCCCCCAGGAGGCCTAGGTGTCCGTTCTTCTCGAGCAGCCCGCAAGCCTGGTCGCCTACCGCCCGAACAAGCCGACGGCCATGGTCGTCGTGGCCGACCCGCGCGTCCGTTCCACCGTGACCCGCCATCTGTGGGCCCTCGGAGTACGTGACGTGATCGAGGCTTCGTCCATCGCGGAGGCCCGCCCCCGCGTCGGCAGCCCGCGCGACATCTGCGTGGCCGACGTACACCTGCCCGACGGTTCCGGTCTCACCCTGCTGTCCGAGACCCGCGCCGCCGGCTGGCCCAACGGCCTGGCCCTGTCCGCCGCCGACGACATCGGCGCCGTGCGCAACGCCCTCGCGGGCGGAGTCAAGGGCTACGTCGTCACCGGTACGCGGACCAACATCGGGCTCCCCACCCGGCCCGGCGCCGCCCCCATCGGCGCCGCCGCGGCCCGTATGCACCGCCGCCCCCCGGGTGCCCCGAGCCACCCGGGCGGCTACCGCGAGCTCTCCGGCCGCGAGGTCGAGGTCCTGCGCCTCGTCGCGGAGGGCCAGTCCAACAAGGCCATCGGCGTCTCGATGGGCCTGTCCGCCCTGACCGTCAAGTCCCACCTCGCCCGGATCGCCCGCAAGCTGGGCACCGGCGACCGGGCCGGAATGGTCGCCGTGGCACTGCGGACCGGGATCATCCACTGAGCGCGGGCGGCCGCAGCTCCCGGATAGCCGGCCGGGAGCCCCCCGGCGGACTCCCCGCAAACTCCACGCATACCGATCGCGCCCGTCGACGGAACGTTCCGGCGACGGGCGCGTCGCATCCACGGATACCCTTGAGCGGTGACCGACGCCCAAGAGACCGCAGCAGACCTGCGCACCACCACCGGGGGCGGCCCCCCGGACGATGTCGTCAGTTCGTCCGATGGGCCGCCGATTCCATTGCTGGAGCCCCGTGAGGGAATCCCTCCGGTGGTCGCCGACGCCGCCGCCCTCGCCGAGGTGGTCGCGGCCTTCGCCGCGGGTACCGGCCCCGTCGCCGTCGATGCCGAGCGCGCCTCCGGGTACCGCTACGGCCAGCGCGCCTATCTGGTGCAGCTGCGCCGCGAGGGTGCGGGCTCCGCGCTGATCGACCCGGTGGGCTGCCCCGATCTGTCCGCACTGGGCGAGGCCCTGTCCGGCACCGAGTGGATCCTGCACGCCGCCACCCAGGACCTGCCCTGCCTGCGCGAAATAGGCATGGTGCCGAGCTCCCTCTTCGACACGGAGCTGGCCGGTCGGCTGGCCGGCTTCCCGCGGGTCGGACTGGGCGCCATGGTCGAGAGCGTCCTCGGCTACGCGCTGGAGAAGGGCCACTCCGCCGTCGACTGGTCCACCCGCCCGCTCCCGGAGCCGTGGCTGCGCTACGCCGCGCTGGACGTGGAGCTGCTGGTCGACCTGCGGGACGCGCTGGAGAAGGAGCTGGACCGGCAGGGCAAGCTGGAATGGGCCCGCCAGGAGTTCGACGCGATCGCCGCGGCCCCGCCCGCGCCGCCGCGCAAGGACCCGTGGCGGCGCACCTCGGGCATGCACAAGGTGCGCCGGCGCCGGCAGATGGCGGTCGTACGGGAGCTGTGGGAGTCCCGGGACCGGATCGCGCAGCGGCGCGACGTGTCCCCCGGCAAGGTGCTGGGCGACGCCGCGATCGTGGAGGCCGCGCTGGCGCTGCCGGTGAACGCGCAGGCACTGTCCGTGCTGCCCGGCTACGGGCAGCGGATGGGCCGGCGCCAGCTGGAGCAGTGGATGGCCGCCGTGGACCGGGCGAAGGCGCTGCCCGAGAACGAGCTGCCGCAGCCGGGGGCGACCCCGGCCGGTCCCCCGCCGCCGCGTTCCTGGGTGGACAAGGACCCGGCCGCCGCGGCCCGGCTGTCGGCGGCCCGCACGGCCGTCTCGGCGCTCGCGGAGGGGCTGAACCTGCCCCAGGAGAACCTGATCACCCCGGACACGGTCCGCCGACTGTGCTGGGAGCCGCCGCAGCGGCTCGACGCGGACGCGGTGGCCGAGGCCCTGGCGGGCTACGGCGCCCGCCCGTGGCAGATCGAACAGGTGACCGCGGCCCTGGTCACGGCGCTGGCCGCGACCGCCTGATCCGGCCGACCGCCGGAAACGTGTGCGGGGTTCTCACTACAAGGGAGTGAGAGCCCCGTCCTCGTCCCGGTCGAAGGCGCCGGAGGTCGCACCCTCGACCTTGCCCTGCTTGAGCCAGTGCTCGGACATGGTGTGCACCAGCTTCGACTCGCGCTCCCAGGGAATTTGGTGGCTCGCGCAGGCGATCCGGAACATCAGCTTGTCCGACCCGGGCATGGCCTTGTAGAGCTCGGGCACCGAGAAGTACAGCAGGCCCAGGTCCGGCGAGGTGTTCACAACGGTGTCGTACGCCCCGTACACGAGGCACACGGGTACCGTGCCGCCGAGCGTCCCGTTCAGCGGGGCGGTGGTGGAGTTCCAGCCCCACCAGTACGAGTTCCGGACGCGGTTCAGCCCCTCCGGCGTTCCGGCCACCGTGCCGCCCCAGTAGCGGCCGATCGGGTCGGTGTCCATCACCGCCTTCCAGACGATGTCGACCATGTCGTTCTCGCGCTGGTCCGGGCAGTGCAGGTCCCTGTCCCACACGGTCTTGAAGCCGCCTTTCGTGCCGACGCTCATCGGATAGCCGAAGGCGGCTGCCGGAGCGGACACCGGCAGCGGCACCGGTGCGTCGAAATCGGTCCCGGGCGCGCTCGGCCTGCCCTTCGGCGGGAAGATCGGCGCCAGCAGGAACAGGCTGCGCACCTTGCCGGGGTGCTGGATGGCGTACGGCCCGAGCTGCTGGGCGGCCGCGGAATAGCCGATGAGGTCGACCTCCGAGGCGCCGGTGATCCCGAGGATGAACTCGACGACCGTGTCGACCTCGTCCCAGTCGCTCTGCGAGTTGTTCAGCTGCGCCGCGTAGTTCGGCCCGCCGGTATAGAGCGTCGGATTCGGATTGGGGACGAGGAGGCCCTGCTGCGCCGGGCTGACGTTGCGCCGGTCGTCCATCTTCGGGCGGGTGGACAGGCCGGATCCCTGGAGTTCCATCACGAAGACGTCGAAGTCCTTCTTCGCCAGTTCGTCGGCCCAGCTGTACTTCTTGTGCGCGAGGTCGAAGGCTGCCAGCCCCGGGACGCTCCGGCCGTGCAGCATGAGGACGGGCCGGCGCGGGCCGCCGGTCGGCGTGCCGTTGCGCTCGCGGACGAAGAGTTCCACGTCCTCGCCCTTGTTCGCGGGGATGGTCGAGACGTGGGGCACGTGGTGGTCGGTGACGACGGGTGCGGGCATCGCGGCACTCCTTTTCGGTCGGCGGGCCCGGGGCGTGTACCGGACCGAGCCCAGCGTCGGACCGGGGTGCGTCCAATGCCACGGACGTCACCGTGCCCGCCGCGCGCGCGACCCGTTCGGGTAGCCCGGAACGCGCCGATCGGCCGGGCGCACGGCGGGGGCGCAGGGGGCTCACGGGGCCCCGGCCGGTGTGACCTTCGCCGCTCCTCGGGCAGGGGGTGTGCACACGGGTTACCCGCAAGTAGCATGGGCCGGGTGAGCGGGCGCTCAGTGACGTAAGCCGAGCATGCCCCCGCGCAGCAGTGCACACCCGCACCTGGAGGAGAGCCAACGTGCCTCGTACCGTCAGGGACGTCGTCTTCGTCGACGGCGTCCGCACCCCGTTCGGCAAGGCGGGCCCGAAGGGCATCTACCACGAGACCCGCGCCGACGACCTCGTCGTGAAGGCGATCCGGGAGCTGCTGCGCCGCAACCCGGACCTGGACCCCGCGAAGATCGACGAGGTCGCCATCGCCGCGACCACGCAGATCGGCGACCAGGGCCTGACGCTGGGCCGCACGGCCGGCATCCTCGCGGGCCTCCCGCAGTCCGTCCCGGGCTACTCCATCGACCGCATGTGCGCCGGCGCGCTGACCGCCGTGACCGCCGTCGCCGGCGGTGTGGCCTTCGGTGCGTACGACGTCGCCCTCGCCGGCGGCGTCGAGCACATGGGTCGCCACCCCATGGGCGAGGGCGTGGACCCGAACCCGCGCTTCGTCTCCGAGAAGCTGGTCGACGAGTCCGCCCTGTTCATGGGCATGACCGCCGAGAACCTGCACGACCGGTACCCCACGATCACCAAGCTCCGCGCCGACGAGTACGCCGTGCGCTCGCAGGAGAAGGCCGCCAAGGCGTACGCCGACGGCAAGATCCAGCAGGACCTGGTCCCGATCTCGGTGCGCAACACCAACGAGGCGGCCGGTGAGACGGGCTGGGGCCTGGTCACCACCGACGAGCCGATGCGCCCGGGCACCACGCTGGAGAACCTGGCCGGCCTGAAGACCCCGTTCCGTACGCACGGCCGGGTCACCGCGGGCAACGCCGCCGGTCTCAACGACGGTGCCACCGCCGCGATCATCGCGTCCGAGGACTTCGCCCGGGAGAACAACCTCCCGGTCAAGATGCGCCTGGTCTCGTACTCCTTCGCCGGTGTCGAGCCCGAGGTCATGGGCTACGGCCCGATCCCGGCCACCGAGAAGGCCCTCGCCCAGGCCGGCCTGTCCATCGAGGACATAGGCCTGTTCGAGATCAACGAGGCCTTCGCGGTCCAGGTCCTCGCCTTCCTGGAGCACTACGGCATCGCCGACGACGACGCCCGCGTGAACCAGTACGGCGGCGCAATCGCCTTCGGTCACCCGCTCGCCTCCTCCGGCGTCCGCCTGATGACGCAGCTGGCCCGCCAGTTCGAGGAGCAGCCGCACGTCCGCTACGGCCTGACCACCATGTGCGTCGGCTTCGGCATGGGCGCCACGGTCATCTGGGAGAACCCGAACTTCAACGCCGAGGGAGACTCCAAGTGAGCACCACCGCTGAGCTCCTGAAGGGCGCGGCCGAGCTGTTCCCGGACGAGGTCGTCACGTCCGCGCACGTCCGCCACCTGGACCTGCCGTTCGGCGCCGGGCGCTTCGCGCTCATCACGCTGGACAACGGCTTCGACCACACCAAGCCGACCACCTTCGGTCCGCAGTCCCTCGCCAACCTGAACGCGGCGATCGACCAGGTCGAGCAGGAGGCCCTCGCGGGCTCCATCGTCGGCGCGGGCATCACCGGCAAGCCGTTCATCTTCGCGGTCGGCGCCGACCTCAAGGGCGTCGAGCTGCTGAAGAACCACGACGAGGCGCTCGCCATCGGCAAGGGCGGCCACGACGTCTTCAAGCGCCTCGCGGCGCTGGCCGTCCCCTCCTTCGCCTACTACAACGGCGCGGCGATGGGCGGCGGTGTCGAGGTCGGTCTGCACTGCACCTACCGCACCGTCTCCAAGGCCATCCCGGCCTTCTCGCTGCCCGAGGTCTTCCTCGGTCTGGTCCCGGGCTGGGGCGGCTGCGCCCTCCTCCCGAACCTGATCGGCGCGGAGCGCGCGGTCTCGGTCATCATCGAGAACTCGCTGAACCAGAACCGCCAGCTGAAGGGCAAGCAGGTCTTCGAGCTCGGGATCGCCGACGCGATCTTCGAGGGCGCCGACTTCCTGGAGCAGTCCCTGCTCTGGACCGCGAAGGTCCTGAAGGGCGAGACCGAGGTCGTCCGCGACGAGATCGACCGCGGCGAGGCCTGGGACGCGGCCGTCGCCAAGGGCCGCTTCATCGCGGACTCCAAGGTGCACGGCGCCGCTCCGGCCGCCTACCGCGCGCTGGACATCATCGCCGCGGCCAAGGACGGCGACCTGCAGGCCGGCTTCGACGCCGAGGACACCGCGCTCGCGGACCTCATCATGGGCGGCGAGCTGCGCTCGGGCATCTACGCCTTCAACCTGGTCCAGAAGCGCGGCAAGCGCCCGGCCGGTGCCCCGGACAAGTCCCTCGCCCGCCCGGTCACCAAGGTCGGCGTGGTCGGCGCGGGCCTGATGGCCTCGCAGCTGGCGCTGCTGTTCCTGCGCCGCCTGGAGGTGCCGGTGGTCCTCACCGACATCGACCAGGAGCGCGTGGACAAGGGTGTGGGCTACGTCCACGCCGAGATCCAGAAGCTGCTCGGCAAGGGCCGCATCAACCAGGACAAGGCCAACCGCCTGACCGCCCTGGTGACCGGCGTCCTGGACAAGGCCGAGGGCTTCGCGGACGCGGACTTCATCATCGAGGCCGTGTTCGAGGAGATGTCCGTCAAGCAGAAGGTGTTCGCGGAGGTCGAGGCGGTCGCCCCGGCGCACGCGATCCTCGCCACCAACACCTCCTCGCTGTCGGTGTCGGAGATGGCCTCGAAGCTCCGGCACCCGGAGCGCGTGGTCGGCTTCCACTTCTTCAACCCGGTCGCGATCCTCCCGCTGCTGGAGATCGTCCGCGGTGAGCAGACCGACGACGCCTCGCTGGCCACGGCCTTCGGTGTCGCCAAGAAGCTGAAGAAGACCGCGGTCCTCACCAAGGACGCCCCGGCGTTCGTCGTGAACCGCATCCTGACCCGCTTCATGGGCGAGATCCAGAACGTCATCGACGAGGGCACCCCGGTGGTCACCGCCGAGAAGGCCATCGAGCCGCTCGGCCTGCCGATGTCCCCGCTGGTGCTGCTGGAGCTCGTCGGCCCGGCGATCGGTCTGCACGTCTCCGAGACCCTGAACCGCGCCTTCCCGGAGCGCTTCACCGTCTCCCCGAACCTGGCGGCCGTGGTCAAGGCCGGCAAGCGCGGCTTCTACGTCTACTCCGCAGAGAACAACTTCAAGCCGGAGCTGGACCCCGAGGTCGCCGCCCTCCTGGTGCAGGGCGATGTCGTCCTGACCGAGGAGCAGGTCCGCGACCGCGTCCTGGACGCGGTGGCGCAGGAGATCGGCCTGATGCTGGAGGAGGGTGTCGTGGCCGAGGCCCAGGACATCGACCTCTGCCTCATCACGGGCGCCGGCTGGCCCTTCCACCTGGGCGGCATCACGCCGTACCTGGACCGTGAGGGTGTCTCGGAGCGCGTGAACGGCAAGAAGTTCCTGGCCCCGGGCCTGGCGAGCGTTCCGGCCTGACGACCGAGGTCTGAGGTCTGACATATCGCCACGCAGTGGCGCAAAGGGATATCGGGCGTCCGTCCCCCACCGGGGGGGCGGGCGCCTGCCCCGTTCGAGAAACCCGCTGGTCGGGGGCCGACACAGGGGCCGAACGGCCCTGATGACAGAATGCCGAGCATGGCGGACATTCAGACTCCTTTTTCCCGGCGAACCTTGCTGTTCGCCGGAGGCGGGGTCGCCGCCGCCATCGCCGCGGGCGGCCTGACGTGGGCACGCGACTCCGAGGTGGCCGAGCCCGGGGCGGCCGAGCGGACGGGTCCGCCGCCGATGGCGGGCGAATTCGACATACGGTCGGGCACGGAACTACTGGCACCGACGCAGCTCTTCAACGCGACGGGCCCGCAGTCCTTCGCTTTCGACGACACGAACGGGCTGATCTACACCCTCCAGACCCTCCAGGCGGCCATCCACCTTTCCGACGAGCAGGAGCCGGTGGCCGCCGCCGACCGCAAGCGCGCCGGCGATATGTGCCTGACCCGGCTGACGAGTACCGGGGAAATCATCGGCTACATGTACCTCCGCGGGTTCGGGCACGGCATTTCCTTCGGCGTCGAGCCGGTGGGGAAGCGCACATACCTGTGGGTGGAGGGGAGCGCCGACCCGCGGACCGGCTACGGCCGGTCAGTGGCCCGTACGCTGTTCAAGACCGGCACGACCCTCGACAGCTCCGACCCGGCCGTGACCCATTTCGACCCCGTCCCGGGTGCGTCCGACGTCACGCCCTCCCTCGATCTGGCCGGCGGGCGGGTGCTCGTGAGTCACGAACGCGATGACGAACAGAAATTCGCCGTATACCAAATGGAGGATTTCCTGGCCGGGCGCACGGAATCGGCACGGTTCATCAATGCCGGCGTACAGGTCAGGGAAGAGGAATGGTTCCAGGGCTGTGCGCTGCACGGCGACTTCATCTACATACTGACGGGCAATCCGTACACGGGCAAAAGTGGAGCCAATCCACAGAAGTCCGGCGGAAATACGTACATCTCCGCGATCGACGTCAACACCGGAAAGGCGCAGGGACGCCAGCGCGTGACCGTGGCGCCCGATCTCCCCTACCGGGAGCCGGAGGGGATGGCCATCAGCCTCGCAGGGGGCCGGCCCGGACTGTGCATCGGCTTCTCCGTGAAGACCCGGGACTACCGCGAACTGACCCTGTATCGCTTCACGAGCTGAGATGTCGCATTCAGGACGAAAGTCCGTCATCTTCGCCGGACGGGGGTCTCGTTATCCATGCGTGACCTTAGCTGCGTGATAAAGCCCACGCGTTGGCCTGGGGTTCACCAGGAGTACTAACACCGTCCATACGGCTGCTTATACTACTCCGACACTTCAAGCCATTCTCAAACCTCCACGGGGGAGGCACTGCACGATGGGCTCCAAGCGACGCCAGGCTGTCCTCGGCATCTTGATCAGTGCTGGGCTCATTCTCAGCTTCATCGGCATGATGGCAGCCGTCGCCGTGGCCTCCCTCACCACATTCGTGTACTGCGCGGTCGGCAGCTATGCCTTCGACCTGCTCCTCCACAACACCGAGTCGACGACGCTGGAACGGCTGCGCGACTCCCGCTTCGGCCTCACCATGCGCTTCCTCATCCGGCAGTTCCTGCTGCTGGGCCTGTGCGGAGCGCTCGTGGACATCGAGTCCTTCGTGGCGCAGATGACCACCATCGGCCTGCTGCTGCTGTTCATCCTGCAACTCGCGTACGGCGCGCTCCTCAAGCACGTGCGCAAGCAGCGCAACGAGGTGCCGTTCACCACCCGCGGGCTGGATCTGGAGGCGCTCGGCATCCGCCGCATGCCGCACCCGTTCCTGGTCGACAAGCACGTCCGCAAGACCCTGCACCTGGACATCCCGCTGATGGCCGGCGCCCTCGCCACCATCGCGACCGACGACTGGCGCTGGGTCACGTACGGGATGATCACCACCGTCTTCCTGGCCTACCTCTCCCTGATGGTGCTGCTGCCCGGGGCGCGCGACGCGCTCAAGCTGCCCACCAACGACGAGGCCATCGACGAGCTCAACTACCAGCTGGCCGAATACCGCCCCCAGGTCGCGCTCTACTTCACCTTCGCCGCCATCTCCAAAGACTTCATGTACCAGGTGAACATGTGGCTGGAGGCCCTGGAAGAGCTGGACCTGCGCCCCATCATCGTGCTGCGCGAGCGGGCCACCCTGCGCTACCTGGACGCGACGGCGATCCCCGTCATCTGCGTCCCCAAGGCGGACAACCTCGCACGGATCGAGATGAACGAGCTCCGTGTCGCCCTCTACCCCGGCAACGCGGGCAAGAACGTGCACATGCTCCAGCGCGCCGAGGTCAAGCACGTCTTCATCGGACACGGCGACAGTGACAAGCTCGCGAGCAGCAACCGCGTCAGCAAGGTGTTCGATGAGATCTGGGTGGCCGGCCGGGCCGGTCGTGACCGCTACGAGCGCATCAAGCACGCCGTGACGCACAACCAGATCGTCGAGGTCGGCCGGCCCCAGCTCATGCCCCTGCACCGCTGGACCGGCAAGGTCGCGGGCCCGCTGCCCACCGTCATCTACGCCCCCACCTGGGAGGGCTGGACCGACGACGCCTGCTACACCTCGGTCATCCCGGCCGGCGAAAAGCTGATCCAGGCACTGCTCGACCACGAGCAGGAGATCCGGATCATCTACAAGCCGCACCCGCTCACCGGCTCGCGCTCCGCCGAGGCCGCCGCCGCACACCGCCGTGTCATCGCCCTCCTTCAGGAGGACAACGCCCGGCGCTTCGGCCGCAACGCCACCGACTCCAAGTCGGCGGCCAAGAAGCTCGCCCGGATCGACCAGCGCATCGCCGACCTCTCCGAACGCGGCGTCCGCTCCAAGTACCCGGACCTCACCGAGGAGGAGCGGACCGCCCGTATCAGGCGGAGCCGCAACCAGGCGGCGACCCTGTACTGGAGTGCGATTCCGGATGCCGCACACCATGTGGTGACCGAGCGGATCCCCGCCCTGTACGACTGCTTCAACCAGTCCGACCTGCTCATCGGAGACATGTCGAGCGTCGTCTCCGACTTCGTCGCGACGCTGAAGCCGTACGCGATCTTCAACCTCGACGGCCTCCCCGACCAGGAGTTCCGCAACGAGCAGCGCACCGCGTACGCCTCGTACCTGCTGGACACCGACTGCAACGGCCTGAGCACCGCCATCGAGGCCATGCTCAAGCCGCACCAGGACGTCATGGCGCCCTACCGGGAGCAGCTCAAGGAGTACCTCCTCGGGCAGGAATACCCGCCTTCGGGCGTCCGCTTCAACGCCGCCGCCAACAACCTGTACCGGCGCGGGTTGCTCGATCACCCAGTGGAGTACCCGGAGCAGACGCACCTGCCCGCGTAGCCGGACCCCGTACACCATTCGAGCCCAACCCCGTGCCAGGAAGAAGGAGACCTTGTCCTCCAGTGCCACCCCGCGCCGCACCATCGCCGTCGTCCTCGCCGGGGGCACAGGTCAGCGCATAGGTCTTGAGATACCCAAGCAGTTGATCAAGATCGCCGGAAAGTCGATCCTGGAGCACACCCTCCACATCTTCGAGACCGCTCCCGACGTCGACGACGTCATCCTCCTGATGACGCCCGACTACGTGGACGACGCCCAGCGCATCGTGGACCGCGCCGGCCTGAGCAAGGTCAACCGGGTCCTGGCCGGCGGTTCGGACCGCAGCGCGACCACCCGTATCGCGATCCGCGCGGCGGCCGAGGGCCTGGGCGCCGACGAGGACTGCAACCTCCTCTTCCACGACGCGGTCCGCCCGCTGCTCTCGCAACGCGTCGTCAAGGAGTGCGTGGAGGCGCTGGAGACCTACCAGGCGGTCGACGTGGCCATCCCCTCCTCCGACACCATCATCGTCACCCGTACCCACGGCGACGACGGCGAGTTCATCACCGAGGTGCCCGACCGCTCCCGGCTGCGCCGCGGCCAGACCCCGCAGGGGTTCCGGCTCTCCACCATCCGCGCCGCCTACGACCGGGCCGAGGGCGACCCGTCGTTCCAGGCCACGGACGACTGCTCCGTCGTGGTCAAGTACCTGCCCGACGTGCCGGTACACGTGGTGCAGGGCGACGAGTACAACATGAAGGTCACTCAGCCCGTCGACGTCTTCATCGCCGACAAGCTGTTCCAGCTCGCCTCTCACACCGCGCCCGCGCAGGTCGGCGAGGCCGCCTACCGCGAGCAGCTGTCCGGCAAGACCGTCGTCGTCTTCGGTGGTTCGTACGGCATCGGCGCCGACATCGCGCGCATCGCCGAGGGCGTCGGGGCCCGCGTCTTCGCACTCGGCCGCTCCACGACCGGTACCCACGTGGAGAACCTGGACCACGTCGAGGAGGCCCTCGCCCGGGCCTATGCCGAGACCGGCCGCATCGACTACGTGGTGAACACCGCCGGCGTGCTGCGCGTCGGCCGCCTCGACGAGACCGACAACGAGACGATCCGGGAGGCGCTGGAGGTCAACTACCTCGCCCCGGTGAACATCGCCCGGGCCTCGTACAAGTACCTGAGCGAGAGCGAGGGCCAGCTGCTCCTGTTCACGTCCAGCAGCTACACGCGCGGCCGCGCCGGGTACAGCCTGTACTCCTCCACCAAGGCCGCCATGGTCAACCTGACGCAGGCGCTCGCCGACGAGTGGGCCGGCGACCGCATCCGCGTCAACTGCGTGAACCCCGAGCGCACCGCCACCCCGATGCGGACCAAGGCCTTCGGCGAGGAGCCCATGGCCTCCCTGCTGTCCTCCGAGTCGGTGGCCCTGACCTCCCTGGACGTCCTGCTGTCGGAGATGACGGGCCACGTCATCGACGTGCGCAAGCAGGACCCGACCTCATCCCCCGCGCAGCGGTCCGCCTTCGAGGCCGCTCTGGAGTCGGTGCTTCTGACCCAGACCGCGGAGGAGCAAGAGGTCTAGGCATGACGTACACAACCGGGCAGCCCCAGGGCGGCCGCAGTCGCATCTTCATCGCGGGTGACTCGACCGCCGTCACCCGTCCGTACAGCTACCTGCCCATGGCGGGCTGGGCTCAGGCGCTGCCGCTGTTCCTCACCGACGCGGTCGAAGTCGTCAACTGTGCCCGCGCCCGCGCGAGCTCCAAGAGCTTCCGCGAGCGCGGGCGGCTCCAGTGGATCCTGGACAACATCGCGCCCGGCGATCACCTGCTGTTCGGCTTCGGCCCGATCGACCGCAAACCGGACGCGGGCCTGCACACCGAGCCGTTCTCCACGTTCCAGGAGCACATGGCCGCCTATGTACACGGGGCGCGGGAGCGGCAGGCCCACCCGGTGATCCTCCTGCCGTACGAGCTGCGCCGCATCGACGCGCACGGCAACGTCGGCCGCCCCCTCGACGAGCACGTCCTCGCGTCCCGGCTGCTCGCCGAGGACGAGCACGTACCGGTCGTCGACCTGCACGGTCAGAGCCTGGAGTGGTGGGAGGAGCTCGGGCCGGAAGCGTCCAAGTCCGTGTTCACCTTCCTTCGACCGGGTGAGCCGCTCCAGAGGAACGTCGTGGACTGGGACAACGTGCACGTACGGGCCGAGGGCGCGATCGAGTGCGCCCGGTTCGTCGCGCGCAGCATGCTGGAGCAGGGCATCATCCCCTCCCATTGGGGAAGGGACCTCGACCGCCGCCGGTTCTCGTACGACGAGATGGGCTGGCTGGACGAGGAGACGTTCCAGCACCGCACCTCGTCCCGTGTGTCAGAGTTCCCCTCTTCGTAGGAGTCCAGCTCGTGTATCTCCTCTGCCGGGGCCGCGCCCTGGGCGGTGACCCGTCGCTGGGCGCCGTCTACGCGGGTCTCTACAGTTCCGCCGAACCGCGGGCCGGCGTGACCGCCGGGGACTCCTTCGAGATCGGCGTGTCCATGGCGCCGGACCAGGGGGCTCCGCGCGGCTGCGCATACCTGTTGGAGGCGCCGCTCACCGAAGCCGCCGAGATCGTCGGGGTGCAGGGGCTGGAGTACTTTCCGCGCCAACGCTGGTTCCGGCTGCGGGCCGAGGCGGGCGAGAGCAGCACGGGTGTCCTGCAGCTGCGCGTCGGCGCCGCGGTCACCGCGCACCGCATCAGGCCCCAGTTCATCGTGGGCGTCCCCGACGCGACCGGGCGCAAGATCGTGCGTACCGGAAAGCTCTCGGGCGCGGCGCTGCCGCTGCGCCGGCCGGGCGTGGCCAGGGGACTGCGCATCACGGCCGAGCCGGGCGGCACGGGCTCGGTCAACGTGCTGGCGGCGGCCCCCGCGGGGAGCACGGTCGTCTCCGTGACACAGCCGCGGGCCGGCTCCGCAGAGGTGTCCTACGACGGCTGGGTCGCCTATACGCCCGTCCCCGGCTTCACCGGCTACGACCGGCTGGAGTACACGGTGACCACGCCGGAGGCCGTGAAGCTCACATCGCACGTAAACGTCTTCGTGGGCGCCCCGGCGCAAGCCCAGCGGGTGTTCCCGGAGTACCCGACGGACGTGGCCTTCCGGCCCTGGCAGTGGCCGGAGCTCAGTGGGGAGATGCCGTGGCCCCCGCCGCAGCAGCCCGCGCGGAACCGATGAGGATCACAGGATCATGAAGATTACGGACGTGACCGTCGTCCTGCGGGTGTGCAACCAGGCCGCGACGCTCGAAGCCTGTCTCTCCTCTCTCGCCGCCCAGTCGATCGGCACCGACCGCCTGGAGGTCATCGCCGTCGACGACGGCTCGACGGACGCGAGCGGCGAGGCACTGGCCCAAGCGGCGCAGCGGTACCCCGAATTCCTGCGCGTCGGGCGGGTGGCGCGCGGACTGAGCGCGGCGACGGCCCGCAACTGGGCACTCAGCCAGGCCACCGGGCGGTACCTCATCTTCCTGGAGGCGGTGGACCGGCTGGCGCCGGACGCCCTGGCCCGGATGGTCGCGGCAGCCGACACGAACGAGGCCGACGTCGTGCTCGGCAAGCTGGAGAGTTCGGGCCGGCACTCGGTCGCGACCTCCATGTTCCGCAAGAACCAGGCCTACACCGACGTGTACGCGTCGCGCGCCTACTGGTCGCTGACGCCGGACAAGCTCTTCCGCACCAGCATGGTGCAGCGGCGCGGGCTGGCCTTCCCCACCGACCTGCTGATCGGCGACGACCAGGTGTTCACGGCCGGCGCGTACATCGGGGCGGACAACGTCTCGGTGGTCGGCGACCGGACCTGTGTCATCAAGGGCCCCTCGCAGGCGCCCCCGGTCACCCTGCCGGACCGCATCGCGCTCGTCGCACGGATGCTGGCGCTGGTCAGCGCGCAGTTGCCGGAGGGACCGCGCCGGGACCGGCTCCACTCGCGACACCTGGAGGTGGAACTGGGCAAGGCGACCGAGGTCGCGTTGCTGACCGCCACGGACCAGGCGGAGCGCGAGCAGACGCTTTGGGGCGCGGCCGAGATCCTCCGCTCCCAGGTCTCACCCGGTGCGCTGGCGCTGCTCCCCCGGATGCCGGCAGTGCGTTTCGCGCTGCTGGCGCGCGGCCAGGTCGCCGAGGCCGCGGCGATGGCCGCCTTCGAGAAGGACAGGGACCGGCCGGGCGTACGCAAGACCGTGGAGAACGGGCGGGTCTTCACGACCCTCCCGTTCTTCCGTGATCCGCAGGTCGGGCTGCCGGACGAACTGTTCGACATCACCGACGACATGACCGTCAGTCACCAGCTGCAGAAGATGCGCTGGGACGGGCCCGCGCTGATCCTCGACGGATTCGCCTTCTTCGAGCAGCTGTCGACCAAGGACCGGGCCACCCGGCTGGTGCTGCGGGAACAGACGAGCGGGGCGGAGGAGAGCTTCCCCACGACCGCCCGGCGCGACGACACGCTGACCAACGCCAAGGGCAACCCCCGGGCGATGGGTCGCTTCTCGGCCCGGCTCAACCTGGCGCAGACGCCCGACGGCCGACCGCTTCCGCCGGGGGTCTGGGACCTCTATCTCGCTGTCAGCTACGAAGGCGTCACCCAGGAGGTACGGCTCGGTCCACGCCGCGCCGACGACCTCGACACGACGGCCCGCCGGCCCGTGCCCTTCGCGCCCGCACCCGGCGCCCAGGGCCTCGAACTGGTGGCGACGCCGTACTACGCGAAGTCCGGTGGGCTCAGCGTGGAGGTCGCGCAGCGCAGCCCGCTGCCGGACCGCGGCTGACCCCGCGGGGCCCGGCCGGGCCTGACCCCGCGGGGCCCGGCCGGGCCTGACCCCAGGGGGCTCAGGCCCGCTGCCAGGGGCCGAAGGCCAGGCCCTGCTGGGTGGTGTCCTGGCGCGCGACGGCCAGGGCGCCGCTCTCACCAACGGCGGCCACCACGATGCGGCCCGCGTCGTCCACGGCCACCTGGGGGGCGTGCAGGCCCCGGCCGCCGAGGGAGGCCCACCAGATGCCGTACCCCTCGTTCTCGCTGACGTAGGCGGTGAGTTCGACATCGCCGTCCGCGCCGTTCTGCGCGAGCACCGTGCAGTCGTAGCCGCCGACGAGCGCCTGGCCGACGCCCGGCGTGCCACGGCCGCCCGCCCCGCCGAGCCCCATCATGCCGCTCTGGACGCCCGGGTGCCCGGCCCGCCAGGCGACCAGCGAGCCGTCGCCGGGGTGGCGCCAGAAGTACGTGGCCCTGCGCGGGCCCGTCTCGCATCCGACGGGTGCGCCGACCATCCGCGTGGCGATGCGGTCACCGAGCCTGAACTGGCCCTGTGCCGCGCCCACCCAGCGGTCGATTCCGGCCGGGCCGGCGGCGAGGATCTCCAGCGGTCCGCCGGCGGGCATCACCGCGGTCACCTCACCCGGGTAGGGATCGGGGGCGATCTGCTTCCACCCACCCCATACGCCCTCGGCGTTGCGGCTGCGCCGCACGATGCCCCCGTGGCGCAGGGACACGATGACGTGCACGGCGCCGGAGCGCTGGTTGACGGCGATGCACGGCGGGCAAGCCGGGCCGTCCTCCGTCGGGCCGCCACGTACGCCCGGGGTGCCGAGGCTGCGCCAGTCGGTCAGGCCGCGGCCCGACTGGAACTGGGTGGCGACGGCGATTTCCTGCCCGCCGGAGCCGTCCGTGGCCGCACGCAAGGTAACGAAATGGATATAGCCTTCGTTGCTCTGGGCCATGGCCACCAGCCCGGTCCAGCCGGGTACGTCCAGCTCCTCGGGTCCCGTCCAGCCGCCGGCGGGGGTGGACTCGGTCCAGCGGAGCAGTCCTCGTCCCGCGCAACCGTAGGCCGTCAGTCGGCCGTCACTGCCCCTGAACAGCCATTTTCCGGTGGGGACGGAGGGCTGGAGGGGGCCGGTTCCGCCCGGCGCGGTGTCCTGCGCCCTACGAGCCTGGTAGCCGGCTCTGTCACCGCCCCTGCCTCGGTTCACGCCACCGTCGTCCTTCCACCATGTGCTTCACGTTGTGTGAGCGTCCGCTCCGGTCAACCCCGGTCCGACCCACTCGAACGCGCCACCTATTATTCACATTCATCTATAGCAGAAGGGCTCTGCCTCCATGACCGACCAGCCCGCCACGTCCCCGCGCACCACCAGGCGCAAGCCTCGTCGCGGTCGGCGCGTCCTGTCGATCGTTCTGCTGTCGTTGGCGGTCCTGATCCTCGCCATCGGCGGTGTGGGGTGGTGGATGTATAGCAGCCTCGACAGCAACATCTCCAGCGTCGACCTGGACAAGGCGATCGGCGACAACCGCCCGCAGAAGGTCGTGGCCGGCGCGCAGAACGTCCTCGTGCTCGGCTCCGACTCCCGGGCCGGCGCCAACGGCGAGCTCGACCACGGCGATGTCAGCGGTGCCCGCTCGGACACCACGATGCTGATCCACATACCCGAGGGCCGGTCCAAGGCCACCGCGATCAGCATCCCCCGCGACACCCTGGTCACCCGGCCCGAGTGCAAGGACGGCGACGGCAAGACCGTGCCGGCCCAGAAGCGCGCCATGTTCAACAGCATCTTCCCGGCGGCCGGTCCGGCCTGTGTGGTCAAGACCGTGGAGCAGATGTCCGGGGTGCGCGTGGACCACTTCGTCGTGGTCGACTTCGCCGGCTTCAAGGAACTGGTCGACGCGCTCGGCGGAGTGACCGTCAACCTCGACAAGCCGATCAGCGGCGCCAAGGGCGGCCTCAAGCTCGACGCCGGCGAGCACAAGCTGAACGGCACCGACTCGCTCAAGTTCGTCCGTACCCGCTACGGCTACGGCGACGGCAGTGACCTCGGCCGCATCAGCCTCCAGCAGACCTTCATGATGGCGATGCTGAAGGAGATCAAGAAGCAGGACGCCCTCGGCAACCCGGCGCGCCTCTACACGCTCGCCGACGCCGGGACCAAGTCGCTGACGACCGACTCCGAACTCGCCTCCCTCACCGCGCTCGCCGACTTCGCGCAGAGCATGAAGGGCGTGGACCCGGACACCATGGAGACGATCATGCTGCCGGTCGCCTACGACAAGGTGGACCCGAACCGAGTGATCGTCGCCGAGCCGCAGGCCACGCGGCTGTGGGAAGCCCTCCGCAACGACCAGAAGATCCCGGCCGCCGCGAAGGACTCCCCCGCCAAGGGCTGACACACCGCTAGAACTGCGCGTCCCGGCCGGTCTTGCCCAGCCGGCTGTGGCTCCGTCCGTACAGGAAGTAGACGACGAAGCCGATCACCATCCAGATCGCGAAGCGCAGCCAGGTCTCGGCCGGCAGGTTGAGCATCAGCCAGACCGAGGCCGCGATCGACAGGATCGGGACCACCGGCACCCACGGAGTGCGGAAGGACCGGTGCAGGTCGGGGCGGGTGCGGCGCAGGATGATCACGCCGAGTGCCACGACCACGAAGGCGAAGAGCGTGCCGATGTTCACCAGTGTCGCGAGCTCGTTGATGCTGGTGAACCCGGCGACGATCGCGATGACGACGCCCAGCAGGATCGTCGGCCGGTACGGGGTGCGGAACTTCGGGTGGGTCCGCGAGAAGAAGCGCGGCAACAGGCCGTCGCGGCTCATCGCGAAGAACACCCGGGTCTGACCCAGCAGCAGGATCATGCAGACCGTGGTCAGGCCCACCGCGGCACCGAAGCTGATGATGCCTCCGTACACGGGATGCCCGGCGGATTTGAAGGCGTCGGCCAGCGGGGCGCTCACCGACAGCTCGGTGTAGTGCTGCATGCCGGTGACCACGAGCGAGACCGCCACGTACAGCACGGTGCAGATGAGCAGCGAGCCGAGGATGCCGCGCGGCATGTCCTTCTGGGGCAGCTTGGTCTCCTCGGCCGCCGTGGCCACGACGTCGAAGCCGATGAAGGCGAAGAAGACGACGGAGGCGGCGGTGAAGATGCCCATGATGCCGAAGTTCGTGGGCTCGTAGCCGAAGATCAGCTGGACCAGTGGCGCGTCGAGCCCCGCGCCGCCCTCCTGTTTGACCGCCTTCGGGATGAAGGGCTCGTAGTTGCTGCCCTTGATGAAGAACAGGCCCGCGATGATCACGATGAGCACCACCGTGACCTTGATCGCGACGACGAGGGCGGTGATCCGCGCGGACAGCTTCACTCCGACGACCAGGATCGCGGTCAGTACGAGCACCAGGATGAAGGCCAGCAGGTCGAAGGTGCCGCCCACCACGTCCGGCCCCTGGAGGGACACCGGTAGGTGAATGCCCGCGTTGTCCATGAGGGAGCGGACGTACCCGGACCAGCCGACGGCGACCACCGCGGTGCCGAGGGCGAATTCCAGCACCAGGTCCCAGCCGATGATCCAGGCCGGCAACTCGCCGATCGAGGCGTAGGAGAAGGTGTACGCCGATCCGGCGACCGGGACGGTCGAGGCGAATTCGGCGTAGCAGAGCGCGGCGAGCGCGCACACCACACCGGCGGCCACGAAGGCCAGGGCGGTGGCGGGGCCCGCGGTCTCCTTGGCCACCTTGCCGGTGAGGACGAAGATGCCGGTGCCGATGATGACACCGACACCGAAGACGGTCAGGTCCCAGGCGGAGAGCGACTTCTTGAGCTGATGCTCCGGCTCTTCGGTATCCCGGATGGACTGTTCGACCGACTTCGTGCGGAATGGGCTGTTCAGATCCGTACTCACCAACGCACCTCCGAACAAGGTGACGCACGCGAAAGGGCCGGGAGGCCCACCCTTCAAGGGTGATCTCCCGGCCCGTGACCTGCAACCGCGCGGCGATCTAGGGACGCCGATGACGCCTAGACGAGTAAGTCCGAAGTCTTCGGGCGCATGAAGCGAGGGTCTCGTTGATCCGTTTGTGACGACAGATCTCGAAACCCTCGCGACAGCACTG
>NZ_JBHWJY010000023.1:25807-107203 GCF_042731135.1 Streptomyces sp. NPDC059874 | reverse complement strand
GCGCAAGTACGTCCAGTACGAGCCGCGGTCCTCCGCCTTGCGATGCACCGCACCGAACACCGCGCCCCGGCAAACCTTTCCGGCCACAGCACTAGCCGCCGGTCGTGCCGTCGAGCATCTCGCGCAGGATGTCCAGGTGGCCGTTGTGGCGGGCTGTCTCCTCGGTGAGGTGGAGGAGGATCCAGCGCAGGTCGACGTGGAGGCCGTCGCGGACGGCTCGCTTGGCCTGGTCGTCCAGACGGTTCCCGGCGACCAGTTCGCGGTAGCGGGCGCTTTGTTCGGCGTATTCGTCGAGCAACTGCGCGAGCGGGAAGTCGACGGCGATGCGCATCTCGCGGTCGGGGTCTTCCTCGGTCCAGGGGCCCCGGTCTTCCTCGCCGAGGAAGACCACCTGGAACCAGTAGTACTCGACCCAGCGGAGGTGGTTGATCACTCCGCTCATGGTCATCAGCGGTGAGCCCGGCAGGAGCGCCTTGCGAGCGTTCTCCGCCGACACGCCGGCGCACTTGGCGCGGGCGGTGTCACGTGTGTAGTCGAGAAACGTGGTGAGCTGGGTGCGCTCGTCCCACGCGGCCGGCGTGTCGTCGATTCTGGTCATCGCGCGAAGCGTCCCCGATCAACGCGACCGATGTCGAGGCATTTATGTGACGGTCTGCTCGTCCAACGCGACGAAGAGGTCTTCGACCAGCCGCTCGGCCATCCTCGGTGCCGTTGGCCTCAGCAGGGTGACCAACCGCCCCCTGCCGGCCTTGCGGATCCGGGCCGGTGCCCGAATCGTTCCGGCAACGCGAGGACGGCCGGGTGCTGCAACCTCGGCTCGAGAACCCGTTCCAGCGACGGGTGGAATTGCCTCAGCAGGCCGGGCAGACATTGCCCCAACCGCGTCTCGTCTCAGGATGCCGGCCGGCCTACGACCATGATGCGGTCGCGGAGTTGACTCTCCGCCCAATCCAGATCGACCCACAGGTCCACCCATACCCGGTCCTTCCGTATGTCCGGCATGTCGAGTGGCGCCGAGACCCACGTGAAGACACCAGTCAGAATCTCCGCTCGCGCTCGGGAGCCGTCACGGACAACGCGAAGGACAGCGCGAGGCCGGCCCGGGTGATGATCATCTGGTCCTGGTGGTCGGGTCTGACCCGGCCCCCGGTGAGGTATCGGGGCTCGTCGAGGATCTTGAGCCATTCCAGGACCGCGCCCGGGACTTGCTCGCTCAGGCAGCCGGCGATGGAGTCCCGTACGGCTGCCGCCGGGTCTCCCAGCCAGTCGAGCCAATGTTTGCTCTCGGTGAGCTTCGCGAAGTCGTCCGTGGGCGGAGGCCCGTAGTTCGGATTCTTCTCGAACGCGCCGGTCAGCTTTCCGTCGGCGCCGACGAGCCACGCGCCGCGGATTGCCTCTGTGGGGACGAAGCCGTCGGCCTGGCTGACGTAGTCGGCGTCGATCTCCGCGACGGATCCCCCCGGATTTTCCGCCGCTGCCGCCACGAGTTCGGGAGGATGCGACACCGTCCCGCGTTCGCGTCTGAAGAAGTCCCTCACGCCGTTCGCCCTCCCGCTCGCCGAGGACGGCCCGTCGAGGTGCGGCCGTTGCCATATGACGCGGGAATGCTCGCACGGCGACGCCCCGGGCAGGCAGCGTACCGGCGGATTCCGGACGCCCGAACTCGTGATGCGCACGCCGACCTTTGCCGGCGGGCGGCATTGTCACGGCGCGTTCGTATGGGCTCGGGCCAGGCGGGCCAGGCGGGCCAGGCGGGCCAGGCGGGCCAGGATGTGGGCGGGCCTCGTAGAAGGCCTGGCGGCGGGCTGCGGGTCCGGTGCGGTCGGGAGCGCCGTTGGTTCCCGGAATCCGTTGCGCACCTCGTCGTTCCTCTGAAATGCCATGCGGATCATCCAGGCCGCCCTCGGTTTCCCCCACCAGGTGCGCCCCCTCTACCTGGGCCGAGGGCTGTCGCGTCGTTGACAGCGTGGTCGCCCCGTGCGAGAAAGGCCATATCTGGCAGTTCGCTCGCCCGAGGCCACCTGGCCGGGGGTGCGGGGCTGTCTGTGCTCTCGCCGCGCCGTCCTCGGCGTGCGGTGAACCGCCTCCTCTGGCGCTGACTTCCGCAGCCGCATCAGCGCCCAAGAGCCATCTGAACGACGACGACGGGAATCCCGATGACCCTGATGCCCGGATCGCGTGTGCCCGGACGGACCTGGTCCGTCCGGCTCACCGGCCATGCCGATCACACGGTGTCCGTCACCTGCAGCACCGAGGCCTGCCGCATGCCGGCACGTTCGAAGGACACCATGACCCTGCGGCGCTTCGCCGCCGAACACATCAAGGCCCACGCCCGGCTCGCCGTGGTCCGCCCCAACGCCGCCTGCTCCTGCCAGGCCGCACAGTGCGTGTTCCACGAGACCAACGTCCAGTGCAGCGGACCCACGCTCCTCGTCCTCGTGCACAACCCGGCCGTGGGACAGGTCTGGACTCTGGCCGAGGTGTGCCAGACCTGCGCCTCGCAGATCCCCCACATCTCCATCCTCGCGCGAGCGCAGAGCCCGGCCCGCGCGGGTGCGTCACCGGCCAACGCGGCCGCGCCGCCGGCAGCCCGGTCTGCGGTCCCGGGCGGGTTCTCCTCCCCCCAGGCCGCTCCCGAAGAGCCCGTGGGCCGACGCCGTCCCCGCCGTCCGGGGCCACGCCGCGTGGCGTGAAGAGAACCGGCGCCACCGAGACCCAGGCCGCCCTGACCTGAATTGGTGGGCGGGGCTGCGGGCGGCGTGCTTCGGTCCTGGCCGGCCGGGGCTTGTTGTCCGTGCCGGGGTGTGAGGCTGTGGTCTGCGGCTGTGATGCCGTCGAGTACGCAGCGAGCGACGGGGAGAGCGTGGCGATGGTGAGCTACCGGGTGAGGTGGGTGCGAGTCCAGGACGGCAGGCGAATGGTCGTGAAGGTGAAGCCCGGCCTGTAGCCCGGGGCCCGTGCCGCCACGGTGGTCGGGGGAAGGAGGCCGAGGTGTGCACGGTGAATCACCAGGCGGCGGCCGTGGCCGCGATCGCGGATCTGAGAGCGGCGCACCCGCACCTGGCGGGGGATCCCGCCTCGCATCCCGCGTTGGCAGGATGTGACGAGGTCTTATGGCCGGCGCTGCCCGGGGGCGCGGAGGGTGTCCCGGCCGTGTTGCACGGCCTGGTGGATCCCGACGCTTCCGAGGCCGCGGAACAGGCACTGAGCTGGCTCGTGATGGCGGGACCGATGCGCATCAGCACGGTGATGCCGGCGGTCCTGCCCTTCCTGCTCCGACTCACGGCCGATCCCACAGTGCCTTGCCGGGACAAGCTCTTCGACCTGGTCCTGGTGGCGGCAGCCCTGTCCGAACCGGTCGACCCCGACAACCCGTGGGACCTGGCCATCAGTGGCCCCGAAGCAGAGCACCCCGAGCGATCCCTGTGCCGGGCGGCGTTCGAAGCGAACGCGCAGTGGGTGCGACGGCTGCTGACGGATGACCGACTCCCGGCGGGCGAGCCGCTGGGTGAGGACGAACGCGCCACGCTGCTGCGGGCCGCCGGACTGCCGCCCGCCTGACCAAGCAGCCGCTCGCACGCACCGGATCGGCCGCGTTGGTGGGTTCCTGCCGCTCTCCTGCAGCGTGCCGCCAAGCGGGCGCATTGGGCCCCGGAGCGCAGCCGGCCGGTCGCCGGAATCCTGCCGCTCCTATGCCGAGCCGAGGGGGCCAGGATCTGCTCGGGTTCACCGAGGCGGATCTGAGCGAACAAGCTGCCGCGATCAGCACCGGCGAGCCATACATCCTGCGGGTCGCCGTAAGTGGCCAATGCCTGATGAACGGCCAGGCTGGTGAGATAGACCATCAGCTGGTTGTGGCCGAGTAGCAAGCGACGAGCAAGGCGGCCCCGCCGTGGTTGACATCCACCGCCCAGAGAAAGTCCTCAGCGATACCAGTACGTCACGGCCCAGATCTGGGGCACGCTCACCTCCGCAGGCTCGTCGTGCAACTGCAGTCCTCTGGTCCGACGCCCCACGACGACTCGGCTGCCAATTGGGAATCCGGGACCAGGCCCGATCCACAGACGACCGCAGCGGACACCCAATCGGCAGCCACCGCTGTAGCAGGTCATTTGAAACGATCAGTACGCGTCCGCGTGTACGGCGGATCCCGGCGTACCCCGCCATCAACCGATCGGATGATGGCGCTTCGGGCGCGATGGGCGATGTCCTGCGCCCCCGTGGGACGCGAGCATCGAAGCATGTCAGTCATCGAAGTCAGTGGCCTGCGCAAGGCCTACGGGGGCAGGACCGTAGTCGACGGTGTCGACTTCGTCGTCGAGGAGGGTGAGATCTTCGGGATCCTCGGACCCAACGGTGCGGGCAAGACCACCACCGTCGAATGCGTCGAGGGCCTACGGGTCCCCGACGCCGGCAGGGTACGGGTCGCGGGCCTCGACCCGATCGCCGACCGCGACCGGGTCACCCAGCTCCTGGGAGCACAGCTTCAGGAGAGCGAGCTGCAGGCCAAACTCACGGTGCAGGAGGCGCTGGAGCTCTACAGCGCCTTCTACCGCAAGCCCGCTGACTGGCGGCAACTCGCTGCGCGCCTCGGCCTGACCGACCAGCTGGGCGCGCGCTTCGGCAAGCTGAGCGGCGGCCAGAAGCAGCGCCTGTTCATCGCGCTCGCCCTGGTCGGCAACCCCAGGGTCGTCGTCCTCGACGAACTCACCACCGGGCTCGACCCGCGTGCTCGTCGTGACACCTGGCAGCTGATCGAGGAAGTCAGGGACTCGGGTGTCGCGGTCGTGCTCGTCACGCACTTCATGGAGGAGGCGCAGCGCCTCTGTGACCGGATCGCGGTCATCGACAAGGGGCGGGTCGCGGCGCTCGACACCCCGGCGGGCCTGATCGGCCGGGCCGCGAGCTCGACCGTCATGTCCTTCACGCCCTCGCAGCCGCTCGATGAACGGGAGCTCGCGGAGCTGCCCGGCGTGGCCTCCGTACAGGAGACGGACCGCAAGCTCGTCATCAGCGGCACCGACGAAGCCGTGGGCGCCGTTCTGTCGCTGCTCGGCAGGCACCACATCACCGCGGGCCGACTTCGTGTCGCGGACGCCACCTTGGACGATGTGTTCATCGGCCTCACCACGCAGGAGGCCTGACATGTCTGCCGCCGCCCCGGCCGCCCCCGCCGATGCCACCAGGTCCGGCGCCTCCGCGGCCGTACTCCGTTCGGAGACGCGGCTCTTCTGCCGCGAGCCCGCCGTGCTCTTCTGGATCATCGCGTTTCCCAGCCTGCTGCTCACGATCCTCGGGCTGGTCCCGTCCTTCCGGGAGGCGGACGAGGCGCTCGGCGGGCGCCGGGGGATCGATCTGTACGTCCCCGTGGCCGTACTCCTGTCCGTGATCGTGTCGGGCGCACAGACCATGCCGGGGGTCCTCACCGGTTACCGCGAGCGCGGAATCCTGCGCCGGCTGTCCACCACCCCCGCTGGCCCCAAGTCCCTGCTCGCCGCACAGATCGTGCTGCACGGAGCGGCGATCCTGCTCTCTGTGCTCCTCGCGGTCACAATAGGCCGGCTCGCCTTCGACGTCGCGCTACCGAAGCAGCTCCCCGGCTATGCCCTGGCGATCGTCCTGACCGTCCTGGCCGGGCTGGCACTCGGCGCCACCATCTCCGCACTCTCCCGCACCGCGAAGATCGCGCAGACCATCGGGACGGTCGTGTTCTTCCCGATGATGTTCACCGCCGGCGTCTACGCTCCCGTACAGACCATGCCCGGCCTGCTCAGGGACATCGTCGAGCTGACGCCGCTCGGTGCAGCGTCCCAAGCGCTCGACCAGGCTGCCGCCGGTGACTGGCCCACCTGGTCGCATCTCGCGGTCACCGGTCTGTGGGCGGTGCCGCTGATCGGCGCCGCGGTCCGCTGGTTCCGCTGGGAGTGATCGTGCAAGGCGAGGTCGGCGAGACCGGCTCCCGGCTGGGCGAACGAGGCATCTTTGACACCATGCCCACCATGAGCACTGTGACGAGCCAGACGCCCAGCGCCGAGGAACGGTGGGGGAAGTTCTACCGCTGGGGTCCGTACGGGCTGCTCGCCCTCGCCACGGTAATCGCTGCGGCCACCGCGACCGTCTTCATGTCACGCGGCGAGACGTACACGGCCGGAGCGCTCGTCGTGGCCGCGTACGTACTCCAGTTGTGGTGGGGCCGGATGAAGTCCGGGCTGCCCGAGCACTCCCCGGCGGGATGTCGCTACTACGCCGTGCGCACCGCGATCGCCTTCGTCCTGACCTGGCTGAACCCGCTCTTCTCGATCTATGCGGTGATCGGCTACTTCGACGCCGCCCATCTGCTGCCACCGCGCCGGGTCAAAGCCGGACTGCTGGTGACCGCCGTCACCATGGCGGGCTCGCAGTCCGGCGGGCTGCCTCCCGAGTCCGCGACCGTCTGGATCCTCTTCGGGGTGATCTTCGCGCTCCATGCCGCACTGGTCATGATCTTCGGCAGCCTCGGCGAGAAGGAGGCCGAGGAAGCCAGGGCCAAGTCCGTCACCCTGGCCGAACTGGAACGGACCAACGCCCGCCTGGAACAGGCCCTCGCGGAGAACGCCGGCCTCCACACCCAACTCCTGCTCCAGGCACGGGAAGCGGGAGTGGACGACGAACGACGCCGGATCGCGGCAGAGATCCACGACACCATCGCCCAGGGGCTCACCGGAATCATCACCCAGCTCCAGGTGGTCACCGCGACCGAGGACCCGGCCGTGGCCCGCGAGCACCTCGAACGCGCACAGGCCCTGGCCCGGCAGAGCCTCGGCGAGGCCCGCCGCTCGGTGCACGACCTCAGCCCCGGCGCCCTTGAGCACGACGCCCTGCACGATGCCCTGGAGAAAACCGTCACCGAATGGTCCGCACGGGCAGGTGTACGGGCCGAGTTCACCGCCACCGGTACCGTCGAGCCCCTCCACGACGAGATCGAGGCCACGCTCCTGCGGATCGCCCAGGAAGCCCTCTCCAACACCGCCCGACACGCCCGCGCCACCCGCGTCGGCGTCACCCTCTCCTACATGGACGACGAGGTCACCTTGGACGTACGCGACGACGGCCGCGGCTTCGATCCGCTCACCCTGCCCCCGCGCACCGCATCGGGTGGCTTCGGACTCGGCGGGATGCGCGCCCGCGCCGAACGCCTCGCGGGGAGCGTCGACATCGAGTCCGAGCCGGGCAACGGCACCGCGATCTCCGCCCACGTACCCTTGATACGCAATGACTGACCGAACGATCACCCTCATCATTGTCGACGACCATCCCGTCGTACGAGACGGACTACGTGGCATGTTCGAATCCGCCCCGGGCTTCGAGGTCCTGGGCGAGGCCTCGAACGGCGTCGAGGCCGTGGAGCTGGCCGGCCGCCTCGACCCGGACGTCGTCCTGATGGATCTGCGGATGCCGCGCGGCGGCGGAGTCGAGGCAATCGCCGAACTCGCCCGTAGGGGAGCCCGGAGCAAGGTCCTGGTCCTCACCACGTACGACACGGACTCCGACACCCTCCCCGCGATCGAGGCGGGCGCCACCGGCTACCTCCTCAAGGACGCCCCGCGCGAAGACCTCTTCACGGCGGTACACGCCGCCGCCGACGGCCGCACGGTCCTGTCCCCGGCCGTCGCGTCCCGTCTGGTCTCCCGGGTCCGCGCCCCGTCGGCCACCCGCGCCGCCCTGAGCGCCCGCGAGCGCGAAGTCCTCGTACTGGTCGCCAAGGGCACGGCGAACCGGGAGATCGCCCGTACCTTGTTCATCAGCGAGGCCACGGTCAAGACCCACCTCACGCACCTATACGCCAAACTGGGCGTCAACGACCGCGCGGCCGCGGTGGCTGCGGCGTACGACCGGGGAATCCTGGGCGATGCGCACCAGCACTGACCACGCCGGTTCGGCGAAACTGTTGATCCCGAAGGACCCGCCGATCGCCCCCATCCGCGCCGCGGGAGCAGAAGCCGGGTGCGCTGTGCCGGCCCCTGCCCAACGTCCGACCCTCAAGGACCCAGTCGTCACCATGTTGGGGAGGGAGACCACCTGGTGAGGCCAAGCCCCTGCGCCAATTCAGGGGAGGTGCTGCCGACAGCCCGGCAGCCCTGTGGTCGCCCACTGCTCAGCGGGTCTCTGCGTCGCCTGCTCGTGTGGATCCGGGGCTGCTGCGTGGCCGCGCGGCGTGCTCGTCGACGGCTGTCGCGCTGTGGGAGGGCAGTGCGGTCTTTACTGGCGGGAGGGGGTTGTTCCAACCATGAGCTGTTCCCCTCCGACCAGTAGTGCTCACGTCGGGACTCAGCAGCTTGTCAGGAGACCGTCGCCGGGGTGTCCCGCAGGGTGACGTTGGCGTGGCTCTCCTGGAAGCTCTGGTCTGAAACGAGGGTCAGCCGGGCCGTGGACTGGAACTCCGGCAGGGTATTGGAGCCGCAGGAGACCATCGTGGTCTTGAGCTTGGCGATGGTCAGGGCGAGACCTTCGTTGAGGTCGCCGGCGTACGGGACGTAGCCGTCCACGCCTTCCTCGAAGATCAGCCCCTGGCCTCCCTGGCCGTAGCGCTGCCAGTTGCGGGCCCGGTTCGAGCCCTCACCCCAGTACTCCTTGACGAAGCCCTCCCGGGTGGGCAGCTTCGCGCCGGCCGCCTGGTCGAAGCGTGCGAAGTAACGCCCCATCATGACGAAGTCGGCCCCCATCGCCAGCGCCAGGGCCACGTGGTAGTCGTGCACCAGCCCGCCATCGGAGCAGATCGGCACGTACTCGCCGGTGCGTTCGCGGAAGGCGTCCCGGGCCGCCGCGACGTCCAGCACCGCGCTGGCCTGGCCACGTCCGATGCCCTTCTGGTCCCGAGTGATGCAGATGGAGCCGCCGCCCACCCCGACCTTGACGAAGTCCGCCCCCGCCTCGGCGAGGAAGGTGAACGCCTCCCCGTCGACCACGTTCCCGCCGCCGACCGGGATCTCCGGATGGTGCTTCTTCACCCAGGACAGAGCCTGCGCCTGCCAGTCGCTGTAGCCGTCGGACGAGTCGAAGCACAACGCGTCCACGCCCGCCTCCAGCAGGGCCGGGACGCGCTCCTGATAGTCGTGGGTGTTGATACCTGCGCCCACACGCAGACGCTTGGCAGCGTCCACGACCTGGTTCGGGAAGCGCTTGTTGTCCGCGTAGTCGGAACGGAACACCAGATGCTGCAGGTGACCCTCGGTATCCAGCACCGGGAGGCAGTCCAGCCGTTCGTCCCACAGCCGTGCGTTGGCTTCGGAGAGCGTGATGTCGGGCCCGGCATGGGCCAGGTCGGCGACAGCGGTCATCCGGCCACTGACCGGTCCGTCCAGATCATGACGTTGGGGATGGAAGTCCCGGGAGGTCACCAGACCGAGCAGGCGGCCGGTGGCGGTCCCGTCGTGGGTGACCGCGGCGGTGCTGTGACCGGTGCGGCGCATGACATCGACCAGCAGGCTCAGGCTGTCGTCGGGGCGGACGTTGGTATCGCTGGTGACGAACCCGGCCTTGAAGTTCTTCACCTGGCGGACCGCTGCAGCCTGGTCCTGGATCGCCTGATTGTGGTGGAGGAAGCTGAAACCACCGTTTCGCGCAAGCGCGATCGCGAGATCGGGTGTGCTGACGGCCTGCATGATCGCGGACGTGAACGGGGACTGCAGCTCGATCGCCGACGCCTCGCCCGCGATGTGACGCACCAGGGGCGTGCGCAAGTCAACCGTTGCAGCCGAGCAGTCGGTCCGAGTCCGGTTCGGCAGGAGCAGAAACTCGTTGAACGTCCGTGAGACCTCGGCGATGATCTGTGCCACTTGTTCCTCCTGGCCCGTCGGCCGGGGCCCGACTGCCCCGCCGTGAGGACCGCCCCCTATCCCAGGGCACGGGCAGGCAGAGATCAGCCCGGCAGCCGTGGAGGTGCCACCAACTGCGGCAGAGCCCTGACCGGCCCGTTGATCGAACGGGGGTGCGGTCGTGATCTGGCACCTTATCGATCACACAGCCGCTGCACGAATCGTGGCCGTCACCGGCAGCCGCGGCCCTCGGGTGGTCGCTGCAGGTCCTCGGCCCCGGCCGCGAGGTACTCGGCCCAGTAGCGTCTGGCGTAGGCGACCCAGCGGAGCGCCGTGTGGCGGTGCATCCCGGTCACGTCGGCGAGGGTCGGGCTGGGGAGATCGGCAGCGAGAGCGGCGAGGGCTGCGTTGCGGGCGGTGCGAACCGGGATGCCGTGGCGGCCCAGTCTCTGGGTCAGTTGTTCGGCAAGGCGGCGAAGGAGCTTGGCGAGTCGTGGAGGCAGCAGCACGGGATGGCGGCCCAGGACGAGGTGGGCGTGCTTGTCGCCGAACTTGAGGTGCTCGGGCGCCAGATGACACCCGAGTCCGCAGGCACCCTCGGTGTCGTTCGAGCCAGTGATGGCGTCATACCTGTTGGACACACCATCCCGGCCCGCATTGCAGCTGAGCTGCACAAGCTTCTACGCACGCCTCGTGCACCACAGGTCTCCTCCAGGAATCCCGTAGCAACCTGCATGTGATGACTGCCGCCTGACCAGGTCTTAGAGGCGTAAGACGATGGTGCTTGCCATCTCCGGCGGGTGATCCGTGAGGCACGTCGGGCTCGCTGTGTCCGCTGGCTGCGGGACGCACTTCATCCGCTAGCGACGTGGACCACGTGCAGCCTCTCGCCCTCGGTGGCGAGGACGTGGGCAACAACGTGCAGACACTCTGCCGGGGCTGCCACAAGCTCAAGACTCGCGAGGATTCCGGGGCCGCAGGTGCGCCGTTCTGGAGACGCCCAACCGGCGAAGGCATGCCGTCAGAACCGGACTTCCGCACAGGCACGGCCCCGCGACTGCATGCCGCCACCGCTGTGTTCCCAGCCTTCGGCGCAGATTACCGAGCCGTTGGGGAGGTCACGTCCAACAGGCACGGTGTACTTCTGGTGATAACCCCAGAACCCCGACGGGCTGTTCTGGTCGATGCCGCCGCCCCAGACGTGGAAGTGCCCGGTGAAGTCACCGTTCCAGGTGGTCGACGCGCCGATCCGCTCGACGCGCAGCCCACTGCCCTCGACGTCGATACAGGTCCGTTGATTGCAACCGGTCGCGCCGGCGTTCGCAGCGGAGGGGAACGAGAGGGCCACACCCGCGAGGATGACAGCGGTAAGTGCGCGCTTCATGTTGTTCACACCTCGCCAACGATCTTGAATCGCCTGAGTAACGACTGGTCCACGGACACCGCCCATACCGGTCCTGACCAGACCCCGTGCGGGGCGGAAGAAGTGCGGCACGCTGTCTTCCGGTGGAGTCTGCTGCTTCTCGGACACACCAGTTTCCCCTTCTGCGGCCGGGCCTTGACGGCCTGTGCGCGATCTCGGCATGCCGGCCGTTCCCAAGTGACCTCCCGTGCCTCGAATGCCCCCCTTGTTCTGTCCCCGAGGTGGCCTCGGCTGTCCCGAGCCGGCGGACGCTTCGGACGGCGTCACGGTCTATGCCGGTCCGGGCGCCGTCCTTCGGCCGGTAGGCGGTGAACGACGGGACATCGCCGAAGTCGACTACCCCCGGGCCCGGGAGTTGCGGCCGTCCCGCTCTGCGACGGCACATGGCTCACCCACGACCAAGAGACCGTCCAGCGCTGGACGACCGCCTGACCCGAAACCACCTGCCGGCTGCGCGCCGTAGACGCCAGCGGAGGGGGGGGTGTTTTCATTGCTGGTGCATCGGCGAGTTGGTGGGCCATCAAGCACCGGTGGGGGCCTGGCTGTGGACCAGGCGCAGGGTGAGGCGCTGCCGCGGTACGCGGCGGTCTGTCTGCAAGCGAACCTAGCGTTCGAGCGGGCAGGCTGACGGGCAGAAACCCGCCCTGCGGTCCTTCGCCTGAGAGACCGCCTCTGACGACTCCAGAGCGGGCCGCCACCACGCGGGTGCCCGCCCTCCTGCGGGCCGGAGGGGCACGGCCTCGTACTCTTCGCTCATGCACCTCGGAAGATCCATAGCCTTGCTGATCGGCGCATCACTCCTGGTCAGCGCATGCTCGACCACGTCTGCCCCGCCCCATACGGACACAAGTGGCTCCCCGGCCGGGGCAGTGGCCACCTCTGCGCTGCCGGCAGCAGGTTCTCCCAGCGCGCGAGCCAAGCTGAGCGCTGCCGATCTGCAGGGCCGCTGGTGGACCTGGGCGGCTTCGAGTGTCAGTGACTCGAACCCTGTCTCAGATCAGGACGGCCACCTGTGCGCTCAGGGGCAGCCAGGCGGCATCTGGTTCCTGGCCGGCACCTTTGGCGGGACCGTGACGCGCTCGTGCACAGTGCCTGCAGCGGTGCCAGTAGCCTTCCCTCTGGTGAACCTCGTCGGTGAAGCAGGCGACTGCGCCGCGTTCATGACCTCGGCACAGGGAAGTGCCGTCCTCGACGGCCACGCTCTGGAACCCGAACGATACGAAGCGACAGCCGTGCAGATCAGTGCTGTGGAGGGCAATCCGCTCACCCAGGACGGGGGGCGCTTCCGTACCCAGGCCTGCGGCCTCTGGGTACAACTGGAACCGCTGGCACCTGGTAGCCACACACTGGGCATCAGGGGATCATCGGGATCCTTTGCCGTCTCCGTGGATTACAAGCTTCAGGTGTCGGCCGGCTGAAGAACAGCACGCGTTTTTGCCATTGATCTTGCTGGTCGGGCGGGTGCGCAGAGAGGTACGGTCGCTGTTCCTCGCGGCGCCCCGCGGCGCCCAGCAGTGCCGCGAGGGTGCCGTGGAGCCCGTAGTAGGCCCGAGGGTGAGGGGGTCAGGGCTTCATTTGCCCGTTGGTGTCTGAGCGGCGACCTCCGTACGAGGCAGTCAGGGCTTCGGCAACGGCGGCTGCATCTGCGTCCGCTACGTCTGCCGGGTATTCGGGCAGGAGGTCGTCCCAGACGGGCAGCCACGACCCGAACAGCTGGGCCTGTCCCTCGGGACGGGCGAAGAACCACACATGCAGGTGTGCGGCCCCGTCCCCGAACCGGTAGACGTGGGCTCGACAGATGTGGGGCAGCGCCTGCACGTGGCGGACGATGTGAGTGGTGAGCACGCCCAGCTCGGCGGCCAGCTCGTCGGGCAGATCGGCCATGTCGTAGTGGTCGCGTGGGTACAGCATCAGCACCAGTGGCACACCGGCGCCTGGTATCCGGGCCAGTCGCCAGCGGTCGTTGAGCCAGATGCCTTCGTTGCGGGAGTCGCACTCACCGCAGTCCGCCGGGTCTTCGCCGTGCCGCCGCGGCTCGGGCAGAACGGGCGGGCGGAGCGCGGACACGCGTAGTCCATCCGCCTCGAAGGGGCTGATGTCCCATCCGGTCATTCTTGCCAGCGGAAGCCGAAGCTCATCATCCGCAGCCGCACGTGCGTGGTCGTAGAACTCATCGGGTCGCAAGGCCATGATCGTAAGACTAGCCGTGCCTTGCAGGCTGCCGGCGGCCCGCCGGAATCAGCAGGTGTCAATGGCTCGTTGACTCTGCGCAGGCTGGGGGATTGTCAGCCGTCTGGTCTGGGCGTTTTCTGCCGGTGTACGCTGTCGCGGCCCGGTACCGGGGGCGTATCGAGGCGTACGAGCTGTGGCCGGTGGCGAACGACCACCGCTGCTACGTCGGGAGTGCGTCGACGCTGGTCGAGATGACCCGACGCGCGAGCCGCCTGATCAAGGCTGCGGCCGATCTGGCACTGCACCGTGCGGGAGCGCAGCCGCGGCTGTGGAACACCGACACGACGTACGCGATTCCGTTGGACGGCCGGCTGCCCCCGGCCAAGGCGCGCGACTACGCCGTCCGGTTCTTCCTGGTCGGCCTGTAGCGCGCAGCCTCAATCTCGAGCGCATGTACTTCTACAACTGGGGCGGCGGTCGGCTGCCGGCCGTTTTGCAGGCCGAAGGCTTGTCGCCGAAGGCCGCCGCGCCGGCCGCAGAGTAGTTTCAGGGCCGGCTCGCGCACGCGGACAGCCGGTCGTGCGGGCACGGGCCGGCGGTGAACCTGCCCGGGAACGTGTGGCAGCGCACCTTCTCCGAGCGCGAACCCGGCCGCGAAGGAAGGCTGGTGGTCCGCTGGACGGACGTCGGCACGGCCATGACCAGCGCCCCCGCGTAGGCGACGTGGGTGCGCCGGCTCGACGGGAGCCGATCACCGCGCGGGGCCCGCAGTCGAACCGCGGGTCGCCGCGTGGCGCGGTGGTGGTCACGTGTCGAGGTAGCCGACGGGCCCCATCGCGGGCGGCGCGGGCTCCAGCGGCCCGAAGCCCGACCTGCGGCCGCAGACCCGGGAGCCGGCCAAGCCAAGGCGGCGCGCGCAGGCCGCCGTCGACGCCCCGGCCGGTGTCGGCACGATCGCCTCGTACGCGACCGAGGTCCCGCAGCCCGCCACCGGCACCTGGGGCGCGCGGGCAAGGGCGGCGCCGCGGCGCCCAGGCCGACATCGTGCTCACCCCATTCCGATGAGTGCGCGCTCCTCCGGGGGAAGCCCCAGCCTCACGTACTGCTCGGCTGGATCATCCTCCGGCCCGCGGTGCTTCCGCCGTCCACGGTGATCGACGCACCCGTCATGTAGGGGAAGTCGTCGGACGCGAGCCCGAGCACCGCGCGCGCGATCTCCTCGGCTTCGGCCATCCGTTCGAGACCGTCGACGTTGAGCGGTCCCCAGGCCTGCTTGTACTTCGCCCAATCCGCGTCCGGGATTCCCGGCGGGCGGACGAAGGGGGTGTCGGTGGTGCCGGGCAGCAGGGAGTTGAGCCTGATTCCCTTGGGTCCGTACGCGAGGGCGGCGGACTTCACCAGGCCCTGCACCGCCCGCTTGCTTGCGGTGTACGCGGCGCCGTTCGGCCGCGCGTGTTCGGCTGCTGATGACGAGGTGCAGATGATGACGCCGCGCTGCGCCTTGAGCATGTGCGGGATCTCGTACTTGATCGCTAGGAACACTCCCCGGGCGTTGGTTGCCTGGACGTCATCCCACTCCTCGACGCTCATCTCATGGGGTAGTTTGCCGCCGCCGATGCCGGCGTTGTTGAAGGCGACGTCGATGCCGCCGTAACGGCTCGCGACTCGGTCCACGAAGCCGCGAACCTGGGCGTCCACGCGGACATCGGCCTCGATGTACGTGGCTTCGCCGCCCGCGTCCCGGATCTCGCGTTCCACCTGGCGCCCCAACTCTGCTCGTCTGCCACAGAATCCGACATGGGCTCCCTCAAGGGCGAACGCCTTCAACGCCGCCCTACCGATGCCGGATGTGCCACCCGTGATGAGCACGGACTTTCCCTGGAAGCGGCCGGCCTTGGTGCGGGACCTCGACCTGGCGCCGGTCGCATGGGCGGCGGTGCCGAAGGCCACGCTCCCCAGCCCCAGAGCGGCCGCACCACCGAGGACGGACCGCCGCCCCATGGCGGCGGATTCTGCGTCTGCGTTGGCACTCGTGGCCGTATGTGCATTGGTATCCATGCCGCTCACCCTCGCCGCCCGACCCGGGTTCCCGCTTCCCTCCACGGGCCGGACATCGCGGCCGGTGGGAGGAGGTGGCCTCCTCCCATGGCAGGACCCGGGCGCACGGGAGTCCGCCTATCGTGGGCGTGTGAACCGACCTTGGATCGAGCCTGCGTTCGACAGAAGATTCGCCGGCATGCGGATCCTGGCGCTTGCCGGCGTAATGGTCGGCTATTTCCTACTGCTGCAGCGGCCGTCCGGGGCACGAGACTGGGGCCTCGCCGCAGCCGGGCTCGTGCTGTGCCTGGCCGCGGGGAAATGGGTGTTCGGTGCGCTCCTGGCGCAGTCGGTCCTGCTCGTTGCCGCACACACGCTGGGCGCGAGCATCGTTCCTTCGTTGAAGGTGCTGGCCGCCGTCACTCTCTTCGAACTGGCGGTACAGCAGTCCGGACGCCGCCTCGCCGCCGGGGCGACGACACTGGCGCTTGCCGTCGCCGTGAACCGCTTCGAAGACCTGCCCGGCGAACTCCTGCCGGTGCTCTACAAGATGGGTATCGTCGCAGGGCTGCCGCTGCTCCTGGGCGCGTACGTACGCGTGACCCGCGACGCCGCGGTGCATGCCCGTCAACACGCGAAGCAGCAGGAACTCCGTGCCGAACAACAGCTGCTGGCCGCCCGCGCGGCGGAGCGCACCACCATCGCGCGCGAGTTGCACGACCTCGTGGCCCACCACGTCTCCTCCATGGTGCTGCGCGTCGGTGTTGCCCGGCATGTCACCGCAGCCACCAGCACCACTGACCCGCGGATCACCGACGTCCTCGACGACCTGCACGCCAGCGCCGGCGCGGCACTGTCCGATCTGCGGCGCCTGGTCGCCGTACTGCGAGCCCCGGACCGGACCGGTCCCGACACCGGCTCCCTGGTCGAGCCCGGAGCTCTGCCGGCGGCATTGGGGTCGGTGGTGGAACACAGCCGCCAGATCGGGCTGACCGTAACCGCTTCCGTGGATCCCCGCGTCGCGCGGCTCGACGCGGTACGTGGCCTCGCGGTCCTCCGCCTGGTCCAAGAGGGCCTGGCCAACGCGGCCAAGCACGGCGGGCCCGGCGCACACGCCGAGCTGGCCGTGCGCATGGCCGATGACGCCGTTCACGTGACGATCCACGACGACGGCGCCGGAAGGGCCCGGCCACCGGCCTCCGGCCCTTCCGGACACGGCTTGATCGGCATGCGTGAACGCGTGGACCTGCTCGGCGGCCGACTGAATGCGGGTCCCGCCGCTCAGGGTTGGCGACTCACGGCCGAACTTCCCGCCTTCGCATCCGACATGGAGCCCCAGCTGTGATCCGCATCCTCGTCGTCGACGACCAGCAGCTCGTCCGTATGGGACTGCGCATGCTCTTCGAGCAGGCGCAGGACATCGAGATCCTGGGCGAGGCGGACAACGGCGCGGAGGCGGTACGACTGGCCGAACGCCTGACTCCCGACGTCGTCCTCATGGACTTGAGAATGCCCGGCATGGACGGCATCACGGCCACCCGCCGCATCCTGACCGCACGCCCTGCCACCCGCGTCGTCGCCCTCACCACGTTCGACGACGACGACCATCTGTATCCGGTGCTCGCGGCCGGAGCCTGCGGTTTCCTCGTCAAGGACACCCCACCGGCCGAACTCCTGGAGGCCGTACGCCGGGCCGCCAACGGAGAGGCCCCCTTCAGCCGGGACGTCCTTGACCGCCTCGTCGCCCAGGCTCTCCAGACCCGTTCCTCCTCGGACACTCCTACGGACATCCCGGTGCCGGCCATCACCCCGCGCGAGCGAGAGGTGCTCGGACTGCTCGGCGTGGGCCTGTCCAACAAGGAGATCGCCGACCGGCTGCATCTCGGGGTCACCACGGTGAAGACGCACGTGGCCAGCCTGATGGCGAAGACGGGCCGGGACAACCGCATCCGTCTCGCTGTTCTCGCCGTCCTCACCGGCATCACGTCGAACTGAGCCGCCTCTGCTCCGAGAGCGCCGCGCCGCGCCGCGAGGGGCGCAGCCGGCCGGCCTGGGCGGCTGCGCACTCGGGATGGCCACAGAGGAAGGCCTGCGCGTACTCGGCGGCCAGTCGGTCCGCGTTCGCTGCCGTCTGTCGGCTGGGAGCGAGGGCGGGCCAGATCTGGCCGAAGGGGACCGTGACGGTGAGGCGTTCTTCGGTCGGGAGCGCATCGTCGTCTGCGTCGACGGCGGCGTAGGCCGCCCACCACTGCGCGAGCAGGCCGGCCCCACGGGCGGGAGTCGCCGTCGTTGGATCCAGAGGGCTGAGGAGCAGCGGCCAGAGGCCGGAGGTTGTGCACTTCCCGGGTTTCAGCCCCGCAGGGTGGCGATGGCCTTCTCGATGCGCCGTCGGCGCGTGTCGGGCCGCTTCGCGCTCTCGATGGCGCGTACGTGCTCCTGCCTGCGGCTATGGGCAAGGTTGTCGTATGCGGCGCGGGCGACGGGGTCGTCGTCCAGGGCTCGGGCGAAGTCCGGGGGCTCGACGACGACGCGCGGCTGGGTGTCGAGCTCGACATCGACCTCGACCTCCTCGCCGATCGCGACACCCGCGGCCTGACGGTTGGCATTGCTGAGGCCGAGCAGGTGGCGGCCTCGCATGATGGCGACCCGGCTCTTCCAGGAATGCCCGTTGACCGTGATCGTCACCGGCGGCCTCGCGCCCCCGCCGAGCGCTGCCACCACCTCGGACGGAACTTCCAGGCCCCGCACGGGCTCGGGTGGCTCGACGTGGGCCCGACACTTCATGATCTTCCTCCTGTTGTCCTGCCGGCTCACCGCGGATTCCGGCCCGCCCGGCTCCGATGGAGGCTCCCGCTTCCCACACCGGGACCATCGCCGTGTCCGGGACGGCAGCGGCACGCGCCGCGCCGTGCCCGGACGGCTGTGAGACAAAGATCGCGGCTACTCCGCGTAGGGCTGGTCGGTGCCTTGGTCGCTGTAGCCGAGGCTCCAGACATAACCGTCCGGGTCGGCGAAGGTGCCGCCGTACCCGCCCCACGGCAGAGCGCCGGCGGGGTTCAGGATCGTCGCGCCGGCCTTCTCGGCCTCCGCCATGAGCTCCTCGACCCGTGCCTCACTGCGGACGACGTAGGTCAGAACCAGCCCGCTGAAGCCGCTGCCTTCCGGGTCCGTGCCCACCTGGTCGGCCAGACCCTCGCGAGCGTAGAAGCCGACCGGCGAGGCGCCGTCCGAGTCGAAGAACACCGAGATGCCGTAGTCGTTCTTGATCTTCCAGCCGAGCCCCTCGGTGTAGAACCGCTTGGCCCGGTCCATGTCCCGGACACCGAGGAGGATTGAGCTGACGTGCGCTTTCATGCCTTACTCCTTGCACTGTAGATGGAAACGTGCCGGACATCCGGGCCAGCGCCCGGCTGTCACATCGGCGGTCAATCGGTATGACGGGACAGGGTGGAGGAATGTGACCGCTGGTTGAGCAGGACTGGCTGCGCTAGCGGTTCGCCGAGCACCAGAGCCGCTTGAAGGAACAGCCGACTCGTCCGTTGCCGCGCGCTCACCGAAGCGGTAGATCGTGGGTTTCGCGAAACGTTCCGAAGTCCCGGCCGGGCGCTTTTCCGTGACGGCGGATTCGTCGTATCGCGGGAGTGCGATCAAGATGTTAGGGAGAGAAGATCACTAGGATCAGGGCACTTCACGCCGGCCAGGGGACTGTGCGTGCCGCAGTGAAACGGGTCAGCTTTGCTGTGGCACTCGGAACCCAAACGGTCCGAAGCGAGTGGCGGCGTGTTTGTCAGTGATCGTTCCCGGCAGGCTCCTCGACTCGAAGAACAAACGGCCCCACCACCCGCTACGACGTGGGGAAAACCGTCAGACGACCCGAGAAGAGATGGTGCTCCGGCTGGAGGAGCACATCGCGGTGCTGTCGGTCGACGTGAACGATGAGGCGGTACTGATGGAGGCCCGGTGCACGATGGCCGGGGCCGACTGCGTTGGATGCAGGGGCTGGGCGGCTGGACGCCGAGCGTGTCCTGCTCAACTCATGGGACATCGCCTTCCGGTGGCCCCCGAGCCCTTTGCGGGTGTTGGCTGACCAGGCTTACGCCGCCATGAAGCGGCCCAGCTCGCGTGACTTCTGCTGAAGGGCCGCGGCCCAAGCTGCGGCCACCCCGCCCAACGGCTGGGGGTCAACCCCGACCGGGGGCCTGAAAACCCGGGGCCGGCCCGAGACCCGCGCGTGCTTGGCGAGCCTGGTGGCTGCCGCCTGCGAGGTCCACGCCGGCCACACCGGCGACAACGCCTGCGCCGCGCGGTTTCGGGGGCCGGACGTCCCTCGGTGTGCGGCCCCGGGCGGGGTGACCGCGATCGTCGTCCCAACTCGGGGGCCGCGGCTGTGGTGTCAGTGGGCCGGGCTATTCTTCCCGGCACCGCACACCGATCGTGAGGACCACCAGAAGTGACCGGCCTGTCCGCTTTTCCGCTGCCCTTCCAGACCTCCCGTTCCCCGGCGTTCGCGACGCCCCGGACGCTGCGGGAGCTGCAGATGATGCAGTGCAGCTCGCACCTGCGCGCCAAGCCCGTGTGGTTCGACAAGATGAACGACGCCGACATCGTTGCCAGGTGGACGCGGGAAGCGGTGGCACAGGGCCTGACCGAAGCGCAGGTGCGCTACGTTCTCGCCGAGCTGGGGCACTACGCCGCGTTGCGGGACGCGCGCACCGGCATCGAGGTGTCCGCGGTCGACGGGGTCTGGCAGTCGGACACCCTCGTCGACGAGCAGCTCAGGTCCCGGTTGCGTGAGGCGGTCCGGGTCCTGGAAGAGGTCCCCGAAGCGGAGCGGGACTGGCATCCCGGATCCGACGGCCAGGTGTTGGATCTCGTGCACCCCTCACTGTTCTGCCTGGTGAGGGATGTGAGCGGAGGGCCCGAGCGAGCCTGGCAGAACCCGACGAACCACTACTCGAAGTACGAGTTCTCGGAGAGGTTCCAGTGGCTGCCCACGGACGTCGACGTCAGTGACGACGGGGCCGTCACCTTCCGCTCGTACGTCAACAACGTCCACCCCGAGACGCATCGTGCACTGGCGTCCGTCCTGCCGGACTTGTTCGCGCGCCTGCGCCCGCTGTTCGAGAACGTGCTCACCGATCTGCGGCACCCGCGGCCCCTGCGGATCGAGGCCGATCCCTACGGCTGGTACGACTCGGAACCGGAGTATCCGCGCCAGTCGTCCTACAGTGACAACGCGACCTACATGGATGCCCGCGCTGCCTGGGACGAGGCCTATGAGGCCTGGTGGGAGAACCGCCGCCCGATCGTCCCGGACGCCCCGGCCTTCAGCCCGCCCGCACTGCCCGACGCCTCCGCCCGGGTCGACCTGCGCGGCCGCCGGCTCCAGGTCATCGTCAAGCTCGCCACCGTCCACCTCACCCCGGACAAGCCCGAATACCCCGGCGGTTCCTGGCACGTCGAGGGCATGTTGAACGAGCGGATCGTCTCCACCGGCATCTACTACTGGGACAACGAGAACATCACCGAGAGCCGGCTGGGATTCCGGACCGCACTCGACGACCCGCACTATGAACAGAACGACGACGCCGGGCTGCGCGAGGTCTACGGCCTTCAGGACGAAGACGCGCTGAACCAGGTGCTGGGCTCGGTACCGACCCCGTCGGGACGCTGCCTGGCGTTTCCCAACGTCCTACAGCACCGCGTGGACGCGTTCCGCCTCGCGGACGCCACCCGCCCGGGACACCGCAAGATCCTCGCGTTCTTCCTGGTCGACCCGGCGGAGCAGATCGTCTCGACCTCCGACGTACCGCCACAGCAGCCCTGGTCCGACACATCGACCATGACGCTCGAGCAGGCCAAGACCTACCGCGAGGAACTCATGAAGGAAAGGAAGTTCTTCGTCGACGAACACAACGAGCAGCTCTACGAAAGGGAGTTCTCCCTCTGCGAGCACTGAACCGTGGGTGCGGGGACCCGGTCAGGTGTGGTTGCGCAGGGTGGTTGAGTACTGCGACCCGGCGGACTGCCCTTGCTGCCACTCGTGCCCGCAGCCATCCGAGGTACGGGTTCACCTCCCCGGCGGTCGATACGGCGTGCGTGGTTGAACCTGCGCGCACAGGTCGGCGACAGCTGGTGTCGCTGATCAAGGAAACTGAGCAGTCGTCATGCTTCTGACCTGGGGTCGTGCAGGTTGTTGGTCGTGTGCGCAGTTCCACTGGTCCTCGGGATGTGACCAAGGACGGGGTGCGGCCTCGGGCTGTGGTCGCGGGCAGGGGGGAGGGGCCGGCGGGTGGTGTTCACGGCCTGTCCGGGACACCGAGCGGCGCGGTGAACCGCGACTGCCAGCCTTCCTCCGTCAGCACCACCAACTGGACCGCCGCCGCTCGGGTGCGCAGTGGCAGCAGGTTGCCGATCGCATCGCGGACATGGGCGGCAGTTGTCGGGTTGTCCGCACCCATGGCGACCGTGACATGGGCGGCGGGCCGCGCCCCGAAGCGGCCCTTGTACGGGCGCAACGCGGGCCACTGGGCTCGGAACGCATCGACGATCGGTTGGAGTCCCGGAACGGTGACGGCGACGAAGCCGGACGCCGTCACGACCTCCTCCAAGAGCAGATCGGCTGCCGGAAAACTCGCGGCCAGCGAACGCACGCCCTCCTCGTCCTGACCTGTCAGCGCCGATTGCGGCACGAACGGATAGAGCAGCGAGACGTGCGCCGGCACCCCAGGACGTACCAGAGCCGGGTCGATACGACTCGCCGCATGGAGGAGCGGGGCGGCATCGGGCAAGACGATGACGAGGGCAGCGGTCCCTGGATCTGGCACGCCGTCATCATCGCAGGCCGGTCCGCTACTGCGCCCATTGCACTCCGAGGCGGGCGAGGGCGGCGAGTTGGGCGTGGTCGAGGCGGTTGCGGCCGGCGCGTTGGCCGCTGATCCCACATGCCCGCACGGTGCTGGCACACATTCCGTGAGGGCGATCAACGGGGTTCTGCTTCTGTGACATCGCATCGCCTGTGGCTGCTGGACCAGTGGGTCGACTGACTCGCTCGGCCGGCTTCTTCTTGCAACGTGCGAGCTCGTTCGGCCGGGTGGTAGTTCGGCCCGACGCCTTCGATGAGCAGCAGGTCGCCTTCGATGTGGTCGGTGCGCAGGTGCAGGATGTTCTGGTAGGCCGGAGAGTCGTACCAGGCACGGGCTTCGGCAAGGCTGGGGAACTCGATCAGCACCATGCTGCCAGGCCAACTGCCCTCTACGACTTCGGCCGGCGGACCGTGGATGACGAAGCGGCCTGCGAAGGGGTCGAGGGTCGCCTGGTGCGCTCCAGGTACTCGATGACGTCGGAGTTATTCCGACGGCTGCGGAGATGAGCGAAGCCGTAAGCGGGCACCACGGGGCTCCTTCGTTCCGGGGGGTGAGCGATGGCCGCGAACGTAGCCGAGGTGGGTTGGGCGGTGCGATTACCCCAGACGTAATTGCCGCGAGGTCGAGGAAAACGCTTCGAGGCCGCCGCACGCACCACCGGTCTGTCTCTCACGGAATGTGTGCCAGAACCCGGGGCCCGGATCGTGAGTCAGTTGTTCACGGACCTGGGTTCCGACTCACATTCCGTGGTGCGGTCGCGCTGAGTAACCGGGTGTGGTTCTGTTGCTGTCGAGCCGTTCGACGCGCGCCACGTTCTCCCGGTCCTCGGCGTCCGAGCTCGCCTCGGCTGCGAACCAGGCGTCGAGGATCTCCTTGAGCAGCGGTTCCGAGGTCAGGCGCAGGCTGAGCGCGAGCACGTTGGCGTCGTTCCATCGGCGCGCGCCGTCCGCCGTGTAGGCGTCCGTGCACAGGGCCGCGCGTACGCCGGGAACCTTGTTCGCGGCGATCGAGGCGCCTGTACCGGTCCAGCAGCACACGACGGCCTGGTCGGCGTTCCCGGCGGCGACCTCGCGGGCGGCCGCCTCCGAGCAGGCTGCCCACTGCGGATCGTCGCCGGGGCTCAGTGCCCCGTGCGTCACCACGTCGTGTCCGCGGTCGCGCAGTTGCACGAGGAGTGCGCGAGCCACGGGTTCGTCCATGTCCGAGGAAACGGAGATCCGCATGCCTCGAGACTAACCGGCCGCGGAACGGACGGTCACCGCGAGTCGCGGAATGAGCGCCTCGGCGTTGCCGCGGTTGGTCGGGTTCGGGGACTACTATCGGGCGCATGCGGGGCCGCTCGTCGCCCTGTCGCTCCTGCGGGGCGCGGACCTGGTGGAGGCGGCGCGACTCGCCCAGGACTCGATGACAGTGGCCCGGCGGTGGATGGACCTGCTGGTTGCGAACGTGGTCGGGGCCGCGAAGGACATCAGGACCCCCGTGGTCACCGCGCAGGCGCTGCGGTCCTGGACGTGCCGGATGATCGTCGGCGGCGGCTGCGGAGCGCTCCGCCCAGCGCACGGGAGGGTGCCCGCCCTCCTGGGGAACGGCAGCACCGACGCCTTGGTGCAGGTCCGGACGGTGGTGGCGCTCGCCCCGCTGAGAGATTTGAACGAGCGCCAACTCAACGTCATTGCCTTTCGGTTGGCCGGCTGTGCGCCGGGAGCGATCGGGTACGAGCTGGGCCTGTCGATGCCGAAGGTGCACCGCACCCTGCGCCACGTCGGCATGCTGCTCGAAGCGGAGGCGGGGGTACGGCAGGCCAGAGGTGCCGAGGCGCCGGGGGCGGCCGAGGGGTCCCCGGAGGCAGACGTCGGGTTCGCGGAGCTGCTGGGCGAGCTGGTCGCCGCGCTGGATCCCGTACTCGACCTGCGGGCCGGGCTGGACGAGGTGAGCGGCTCCATTGGTGCGGACGGGATCACCGCTCGCCGCGCCCCCGTACCACCGCTGTGGAACCTCGGCCCTTCCCTCCCCGTGCCGCCCTTCGGCGCACCAGTGCTGCACTCGTTCGCCGAGCCCGCGCCATCCGGGGTACGGGCGTACGCGGCCGGCCTCGCCCGGTGCGACGCGCAGGGCCGCGAGGCTGCGCTCGGCGGGTTTCCCGCGGTCGAGCTGGCGGCCGTACGGCTCGGAGCGGTGCTCGCCCTTCAGGTGGAGCGATTCCGGCGGGAGGCCGAGAGGTCCGGGACACGGGCCACCAGGGAGGAGTTCCGGAGGGAGGACGCCCGGGCGTTCGCGGTCGCACTGGCACAGGACGCCGCGCTGGCCGCGCCGATGTTCGACGCGGTGAAGGACCTCGACGCCCCGCGCCGCGTCGGCTTCCTGGCGGCGGGCCTCGCCCATGACGACCCCTGGACGAACGAGGTCTCCTACGACGGGATCGAAGCGTCCCTCGCCCTGGCCCAATTCCGGCGCGCGGCGGTGCGGGCGGCGCTGCGCGCGTCGCACCGGCCCGGTGCGGACACCTCCCCTCAGTCCGGCGGCTCGCTCGCCGAGGCCCTCACGCAGTCCCTGAGCGACACCCACCGGATGATCCACCAGCTCGACGACCTGAACAGCGACCTCTCGCGTGCCGAGTCGACCCTGCCGGACGGCTACTACGTAGACATGACACGGAACTTCGACCTCCACGAGAGCTTCCACGCGGACCTGGCCCTCGGTATCGACGCCGTCCGGGAGGCCCTGTCACAGCACTAGCCCTCGCGGTCGAAGGCGAGCGCTTCGATGCGCGCCTGGGACCACAGGGCCACGCAGACCTGGACCGCAAGGCGTGGTCCCAGTGTCCGGATGCCGGTCCCGGCGGACGCCGGCGCGGGGACCTCGTCATGATGTGCCCATGATGCACAGCGACGACAAGCACACTGACTCTCCGGCGATTGCCCTGCTCAAGGAGTTGGGGGCCGAGACCACCAAGCACTCCGGCGGTACGCTCCTGACGCACCTGCTGCGCGTCGAGGCGCTGCTCGCCGCATGGGGCGCACGGCCCGCACTGCAGACCGCGGCCCTGTGCCACGCCTTCTACGGCACAGACGGGCTGCCTTTGAGTTTCCTGGAACTCTCCGAGCGTGCCCGCCTTGCCGAGGCGATCGGTGCGGAGGCGGAAGAGCTCGTGTATTTCTACGCCAGCTGCGACCGCAAGGCCTCCTACCCCAGCCTCGCCTCCCCGGACGAGGCGTCGGTGACCTTCCGGGACCGCTTCACCGGTGAGGAGTTCACCCCGTCCCTGCAGCAGCGCCGTGACTTCGCCGAGCTCACGGTGGCCAACGAACTGGACCTGGCCAAGGTGAACGCGTCATTCCGCGAGCGCAACGGGGCGGACCTGCTCGAGCTCTTCACGCGCTGGACTCCGCTCCTGTCGGAGGCGACCTGCCGAGAAGTGACCGCGGTCCTCGGCTGAAGGCTCGCCGAACTCCTGCCCGAGGTGGAGCGGATTCCAGGCGGCAGCCATAACGACACGCGGTCCGTCCGAAGTCGTCCGGCAGGAGGGCAGGGAATGGCAGGTGACGTCTCCGCCGCGGCCACAGGGACTGAAGAACTGCTCGTCGACCTGGAACGAGTACTGGGCACGGATTGTTCAGACTGTCACCGGAGCACGGAGGCTTCATCGTCGCTCTGTGCCTGATAGACAGTCACAATCGCGGCGACAGCGTCGACCTCGATCGGCCCGAAGATCCTCAGCCAGACCAGTTCGGGCAGATCCTCGGAACGGTCGAGACGGCCGATTGCCTCGGCGGGCCAGGGCGACGGCATCTTCGGCAGATGGATAAGGGAGATCCCGTCGATGAAGGAGGCCCCCAGCCCAGGTTCCCACGGGCGGACGGAGTAGAGGTTGGACAGTGAGATGACCACGTCAGGCTTCCACGGCCCCTCTCGCAGCCACACGTCCAGCGCGTTGTCCTTGTCGTCCTCGTTGGACTCGTCCAACGAGATGCGGTCGATGGAGTAGCTGAGGCAAGACCTCAGCGTCAGCGCCGCATTTGCGCATCGGTTCTTGAAGGCGTCGTTCGCCACGGGTTCGTCCACCACGGCATGAGACTAAGTCGAGCGGAGCGGTCCACGGTAGAGCCTTCCGGGCGCCTGACCGATGCCCTCACCGCCGCCGGAGGTCACAGCGTTGAGTTGGGCCGTCAGCGGCATCCGACTTCGTCAGCAGAAGAGGCCAGATGCCGTCGCGCCGCCGGCGGCGGAAGAGTCCGTAGATGGTCTGCTCGGAAGCCAACGTCTGTCGAGCCCTGCCAGTTGCCCCGACCGGAGGCGGCATTCCCCGCTCAGGAACGCTTCGTTGCGGTGAAGAGGTACCGGTTCAGGCTGAAGAAGTAGCCGTGGCCGAGTCCACGCAGGTCGTTTGACCAGGCGGCGACCTCGTCATCGGTCAGTCCGCCCCGCCCGACGACGTACGAGGCGACGATGTCGATCAGGCCCGCGCTGTATGTGTCGCGCCGGTAGCCGACGTTGAGCAGCGGTATGACGAGCGGTGGGGTCGTCTCGAAACCGGCACGGCGCAATGCCGGGAGAAGGGTGCGGGGGAGGTGCGGATCGGCGAGATGCCGATCCCATGCGGTGAGCACGCGGGTCATCCGTGGTCGGTCGGTGCAGTGCCACACGAGGGAGTCCCAGTCGGTGTCCAGCACCGCGACCCGCCCGCCCGGCACGAGCACCCGGTGGATCTCGGCGAGCGCGCCTGCCACGTCCGCGACGTATTCCAGGACCTGTGTCGACACCGCCACGTCGACGCTCGCATCGGCGCACGGGAGGTGATCCGCGGCCGCGGCTCGCAGGTCGACCTTGGCGCCGCCCGGCACGGCGGCCCGGGATCGAGCCAGCGCCAGCATGCTTTCGCTCACGTCGACGCCGATGACGTGACCGCGCGCGCCGACGGCCGCGGCCATCTCCTCGGTGAGCAGACCCGGTCCGCACCCGATGTCGAGCACCCGCTCGCCGGGCCGCAGCTCGAGGGTGTCGAGGAGGGTGCGGCGCTGCGCGACAACATCCGGCGTGCGGTAGGTCCGCTCGATCCTGCGTGCTGCTTCCGCGTTGAAGGTGAGCATGTCGGTCATGAGGTGCTCCTCGGGTGAGTGGTCTCGCCGGGCTCCGCGAGCTCGGCGAGATAGTCCTGGGCAGAGTCGTAGGCAAAGGTCAGAATCCGTGTGCCGGGACGGCAGGGCCGCGCAGTGGTGAGTGCGGCGACGACGTTGGCCGCGGAGGACAGACCGACCGCGATGCCTTCGACGCGCATCAGCGTCCGCATCATCGTCGCGGCCTCGTCCTCGGTGACGACGATCTCCTCGTCGATGAGCGCGACGTCGAGGTTGGCGGGCACCAGTCCGACGGCCAGACCTTGCAACCGGTGAGTGGTGAACCTGTTCTGTGTGTAGGAGCATCCTGGAGGCGCGACCGCGACGATCCGCAGATCCTGTCGGTGCCGGCGCAAAGTCCGGCCGATTCCGGTGAGATGCCCGCCGGTCCCGACACCGCCGATCATCACGTCCGGCAGCTCGCCGGAGAACGCCTCCAACACCTCGATGGCGGTGGTCCGGTCGTGCACGGCCGGGTTCGCGGGGTTGGCCTGCTGGTTGAGCAGGACCCAGTCCGGATGCTCGAACTGCAGCTCCATCGCCTTCTCGCCGTGCGAGTTTCCGCCCAGACGGTGATCGGACAACACGATCTCGGCACCGAACGCTCGAAGGAGCCGCTGCTTGGCCGGGCTGTAGTTGTCCGGGATGACGAGGACCAAGCGGTATCCGAGCGATGCGGCGACCATCGCGAGCCCGATGCCGGTGTTCCCACCGGTGGGTTCGAGGATGGTCTGCCCGGAGCCGCGGACGAGGAGCCCCTCGTGCTCGGCGGCCAGCACCATGTTGAGCGCGACCCGCGCCTTGTGGCTTCCGCCCGGGTTCAGCATCTCCAGCTTCAGGTACACGGTCCGGTCCAGGCCGGCGGTCAGCCGGCGCAGTTCGAGCAGCGGCGTCCGGCCGATGAGGTCCAGCACCGACGAGGCGATCACGGGGGTGACCATGTCCATCACCCCGCGCCGGCCCGCGACCCGGCGGACCCGGATCCGGCGTCGCGCGTTCGCCGGACACCGGCGGCGCGGGGTATCAGGATCGACGTACTGGTGCCGTCGGGCGCGGTCAGCCGGACATGTTCAGGAGGCTTGCCGGCCGGTGCGTCCAGCCCGAGCAGCAGATGCCGGTTGCCACGGTCGAGAACCGCGACGGGCGTGGCGCTGCGGCGGCGGCCGGACAGTCCCTCCACGCGGAGGCCGGAATGGGCCAGACCGCGGCCGCGCACCAGGAGGAGGCCTTCGCCGATCACTTCGATGGCGGTGATGTCGATGGTGGTTGCCCCTCGGATCTCTTGGTGGTGGTTCAACACGCTCACCCTGGCGCCTGCCGGGATGTCGCACTGCACGAGGGCATGGCAGCCGATCACGGCATCGTCACCGATCTCGATCGGGCCGAGGACGCGTGCGAACGCACCGATCTCGACTCGCGAGCCGATGGTCGGGTGTCGTCGGCCTCGCGGATTGTCCGCGATTCCCGTCGATCCCAGGACGACACCGTGCAGGACGTAGCAGTCATCGCCCAGGCGCGCGGTCTCGCCGATGACCGTCCCCATGCCGTGGTCGACGACGAATCGCCTGCCGATCGCGGCGGCGGGGTGGATTTCGACGCCCGTCTCCACCGTGGCCTGCTCGGCGACGGAGCGCGCGAGCATCCGCAGGTGACTACCGTCGGCATCGGAGCGCCGAGGCGCGGCGAGGAGCGAATGCGCCAGTCGATGGCTCAGCACGGCCCGGAAGCACCGGTAGGAACCCATGACCTCGTGCCATGAGCCGTGGGCCGCGGGATCCCGCTGGGTGAAGGCGAGCAGGTCGCCTTCCACCAGGTCGACGAGCTCCGGTGAGCACGGATTCCACGCCCCGAGCACCGAGCTGATCCGGCGCATCCACGGACGCGCGACGTCCCGCAGCGCGGCGGCCAGCGCCGCGTGCCGCTCCCGGGCCTCCGCATCGCCCATGGCGGTCATGTGGTGAAGCCGGGTCGGGGCGACCTCGCCCGGCGAACGGTTACGCCTCATCGAACAACCCCTCCAGTTCGCGTTGGTATGCCGCTTCCTCCTCCGGATCGGCGCAGACGATCACGTACAGGAACCCGCCCTTCCCGGATCCCCGCGAGACGGGCATCGTCATGAGCACGCCGCGCCGTCGATCACGGTCGAACAGGAGGCCGGCATCGGCCACGGTCTCGAGGAAGCCGGCGGTGGAGACCGGCTTCCAGGTCGCGGGGGTGAGCCGCTGACTGAGCATCGTCGTCTCGTCGGGCGTCAGGCCCGCCATGGTCTCGTAGAGGTGAGTGGACGTCGTCGTCCGGGCGTTGACCTCGGTGAAGGCGATCCGGCCGTCCCCGGTGGCCACGGCGTCGGCGCAGAGCTGACCTCGGTATCCGATGCCGTGGTAGGCACGGGCGAGGGTCTCGGCCCCGGAGACCAGCTCCAGATGTTGTGACTCGGTCAGCGAGCGCGCCGGAAACGTCTCGAAGGCAAGCCTCCGGTCGATGAAGGAAAGGTGGCCGACGCCCCCCAGCCTGACCCCTGCATCGGTCACGGCGTACTCGGCGTAGTAACTGGCGCTGGCATCGAGCAGCTGCTCGACCACGACGGCGTACCTGCCGTCCGCGGATGCCCAGTCCCACCGGTCGGTCCAGTACCGCGACACGGCGTCCTGCCGGCCGTCCAGCTCGTGCACGCTCCGACCGCCGACGTCATGGGGTGCGCGCCTGCCCGGCCGCAGGACCATCTCGTTGCCGGCCCCGGCCCCGTGGTGCGCCATCTTCACCATCACGTCGTGGCCCGCGTCCAGCAGCCAGTGGGTCGCCGCAGTCGCCTCGAGGGGGCTGCGGCACACCGACCCCGCCGCGATGGGCACGCCGCCGGCCGCGGCCAAGGCTCGGAAGGTCGCCTTGCTGTTGGCCAGCTCACCGCCGCCCTGGGCGATGAAGTCGGCTCCCGGCAGGCCGTCCCGGATGCCGAGCTGTGATGCGAACTCGCTCAACTGGGGGGACGGGAACAGGCTGAACACCTCGGTGACGCAGGCGACGTCCGGGGCGATCGAGTCGAGGAACCGCCGGTCGAACAGCGCGAGGAAGTCGATCCGTCGCCTGCCGTGCAGGCCCTCGGGACACACACGGACTTCCACCCTGGACATGTCGGCGCCTTTGACCCTGCCGACGTGCTGGACGAAGGCCGGATCGGGCGTGTCGGAGACGAGGACGAGATCGCCTTCCTCCGCGAACCAGAACACGCGTTGCGCCCAGGCTCGAGGGTCCGGTCGGAGGAAGAGCGTGTCGTCGATGTCATTGGCAATCAAGAGTTTCATCGCATTCCCATCGCCGGTGCCCGGTGGGTGAGGCGGAGGGGCGCGCCGACCGACGCGACCTCGTTCCCGGGCCGGAGTGCGGCGCGGCCGCGCTCGTCGTGGATCGCTCGTACGCGGGCCACGACCTCGGCCATGACGTCCCGGCACTCGGCTTCGTCCGCCGCGGCGACGGTCGCATAGCCGATCCCGGCGGACGAGGTCTCGGACATGTCCCGCATCGGCACGCCCAGGGGCACGAGAACGACGCCGTCGACCCCCGGCACGGCCTTGATGTCGGCCTCGTGCACGGTGTTCGGGAACCCGGCCACCGAGGGCAGGTGAACCCATCCGTGGACCTGGTCCGGCGACGCCTTGAGCGTTTCCACCTCGTCCCCGGTGAACAGCTGCGTGGCGGCGGCGAACAGGTCGAGGCCCATCGTCTTCTCAGCCACCGTCCACAACCCGCTGCCGCCGGGTCGGCACGCGAGTTCGTTGGCGACGAACCCGCCCGGCTGGCCGAACGCCTCGCAGTGGAAGACACCGGTCTCCAGTCCGAGCGCCTTGAGCGCGCGCGTCGCGAACTCGTTCGCGGCGGCGTACGCGCCGGGATGCCTGGCGGGTGGCAGGCCCATCGAACGGGTCGGCTCGCCCCACTTGGTACACAGCAATGGTTCGCCGTACCGGGAGACCATCAACCTGTCGATCGACCCGTTCCGGACGATGCCGTCGAAGTGCCATTCCGGGCCGTCGATGAACTCCTCGACGAGGAGCCTGCGCAGCTGAGGGTTGTGCCGCGCGACCCGCACGATGTCGTGGGCGCTCTCCGCGACGGACACCGACTCCGCGCCGCCGGCGGCCGTGGGCTTGATGACGACCGGGAACTCGAGGCCGGCCGTGGCCAGCAGCGTGTCCACGGCGTCGACGGACTGCGCCGCCGCCTCCGGAAGGACCACGGACTTCGCCGTCGGTACGCCTGCCTCGCGCCACTTGGTCTTCTGCAGGGCCTTGTCCCGGCAGGCGAGTGCGACGTCGGGGTCCAGGGCAATGGCCCCCAGCTGCTTGCCGAGGATGGCGGAACCGACGACGCCGTACTCGTTGGTCGTCAGCACGGCGTCCACTCCCGGTATCGGTCCGAGGTGGTGCAGGGCCGACCACAGAGCCTCCACATGACGGTAGGAATCGACCGCGCAGGCGCGGGTCGCGAGTTCCCTGAGACCGGGGGTGCGGTACATCCGGTCCCCGTCCGCCGCCTCGTACAGGACCGTGATCTCGTGGCCACCGCGGTGGAGCCCGCGGATCGCCTTGGGATGGGCGCCTATGTGCAGAACGTGCATGGTCTTCCTCCGTCAAGAGTGGGTGATCGGGCCGCGGGGAATTCCGAAGCCCGGGTCGGTGCCGGGTGCGCGCCGCCGGGTGCGATCCGGAACGGTGAAGTACTCCTGGCACTCACCGGTCCGGCGGATGTCCCAGGTCGCGCAGTGCAGCGAGCCGCCGAACTCGTAGACGTTGCGGAACGGGACCGTGAGGACCTCGAACCCCAACCCGCGCAGCAGCTCGTGCAGGTTCTTCTCGCTCGCTTCGCAGATGACCACGTCGGGAGCGACGCTCAGCAGGTTCATCGACAGCCATTTGGAGGACTGGCAGTAGCGGGGCATCTCGTCATTGCCGTACGCCGGCGTCGGCGCGTCGACGAGTCGCCATCCGTTGTGTACGAAGAACTCCCGCTCATCGGCCTTGAGCGGCCGGTCCGGGTTCGTGAGCACCAGGCCCGGTCGCAGCGGGACGAACGTGCAGTCGATGTGGGAGGGAAAGAAATCGAGCGGGAAATGCAGGGCATGGACGCGCAAGCCGCGCGGTTCGAGTTCTCTGCGCAGCCAGCGGATACCCATCCGGTTGGTCGTCATGGATTCCTGCACGAAGATGTCGCGGCCCGCTCTGGTGATATCGGCCGCATCGAAGATCACTTCGTCCTGCGTGACGCAGAACTCGAAGTCGTGCATCCTCGCGTGCCGCTCATCCAGGGTCAATTCCCAGAATTCCGGGCGGTACATCGTGTCGCTCATGGAAGGCTTCGGCGCCGCGGTCCACACCACGCGCTCGTCGGCGGTCCAGTATCGGTAGACGAGGCTCCGGTAGGGCATGTACTCGAAGAACCTGGCTCTCCGCGACATCGTGGCCTCGATGATCTGGCTTCCCACCGTGATGAGGACGTCGCGCGGACAAACGGAGCAGTACTGGTTCGCGACCTCGAAGGACGGCGTCTTCACGGCTGTCGTGAAATCACCGGCGTCAGGACGGCGAACGGTCACCCCGAGCGTGCGCAGGAGCTCGGCAAGCCCTTCGAGCTCCTCGTTCGCTCGGGCCACCACGTCGGGCGACTTCGGCCCGGTGGGAAAGCTCTGCCCGCTGGGGCTCCCGCGGAGTTGGGGGCGGTACCCGGATTCGGTCGGTTCGAAGCAGGCCCCGTCCGCGCGGCCGACGAGGATCTCCTCGAGCTGGTCCCATTCGTTCCACGAATTGACGATCGGGCCGGCGGGCGCGTCCGGTCGGGGCACCCTCGACGCGTCGGCGTCGATGTTCGCCTGCTGTTGCGAAAAGATCTCCAAAGTCATGTCAGTCCCTCTCCGAGTCGGTAAATGCCTTGATTTCGGACGGCTCCCCGGCGCATTCCTCGGTGGTCGCGCGGACCGAGGACTCGGATTCCCACCGGGTGAATTTCGGCAGGGCAACGACCAGCACCGCTGCCGCGAGAACGGATGTCGCGCCGCCGATGACGGCGGACAGGCCGGGTGAGGTGATCGCGCCGAGCGCGCCGGCACGCATTCCGCCGAGCTGTGGGCCTCCGGCGCCCACGACGAACTCGACCGCGCTCACCCTGCTCCGGTAGTTGTCGTCCACCGTGGTCTGGACGATCGTCGTGAGGAAGACGACGCTGATGACGTCCGCCGTACCCGCGACGACCAGGAGCCCGATCGCGAGTGCCGGAACCTGGACCAGCCCGAAGACCGCGATGCAGGTCCCCCATGCGCCGCCCGCGAGGAGCATGCCCCGGCCCTTGTGGGCGACTCGACCCGCCCGCCCGGAGCACAGCGATCCCAGGACGCCTCCGACGGCCGGCGCCGCCATCAGCATGCCGAGCGTCTGGGCGTCTCCGCCCAGATTCAGATCGTTGATCGCCGGAAGCAGCGGCGTCGGGGTCGCGAGGAGCGTCAGGCTGAGATCTGCGAGGAACGCACCCTTGAGGACGTCATTCGCGCGGACGTAGCGCAGGGCGCCGACGATCGCCTTGGCACCGGGGCGGGCGATCGATCCTTGTGGCGGCATGGCGGGGAGTTTCGCGACGACGTAGATCGCGGCGATGAAACTGAGAGCGTCCACGGCGTAACACGCCTGCAGTCCCCAGACGCCGGCGACCGCACCGGCGAGGATCGGGCCCGCGATCCCGGCGAAATGCATGGTGAGCATGGTGAGGGCGGCCCCTGCCGGGATCTGGTCCTTGGGCAGCAGGTGCGCCATGAAGGTCCGTTTGGCCGGGACGCTGATGGCACCGAGGGTCGACTGGGCGATGCAGAGGAGATACAGCAGCCAGAGCCGGTCGTTTCCGGCGATGGCCTGCACGGCGAATGCCAGCGACACAGCCACCTGGCCGCTGCCTGCGAAAAGGACGATCTTCCTGCGGTCGTACGTGTCGCCGAGCGTGCCTCCGACGAGCGCCATGGACAGCGTGGGAATCACGGTGCACAAACCGATGACGCCGACCGCCAGAGTGCTTTTCGTGAGCAGATAGACCTGGAGTGCCACGGCGAATACGGTCATCTGTCCGCCAACGCCGGAAACGGCTTGACCGATCCAGAGCAGGCGGAATGCCGGCGAATTCCGCAGTGGCGTCACGTCGAGCATCAGCTTGCCGGCCATGTCGTCCGGATCCTTCCTCGCTTGTGAATACCTGCCTGATGTCAACAGAGAAATCTCACGGGCAGCGCTTCCAGATTGCGAAGCGTCGCGGAGCGCATGTATCTGGGCTCGCCTGCCAAGGTCAATGCCGACGGCCGCTCGTTCAGGAAGTCGATGAGTTCGTACAGCCAGTCCGTTGCGAGTTGCGCGCCGGCGCAGATGTGCGGACCCCATCCGAATCCCAGATGCTGGTTGGGTGAACGGTCGAGAATGAGCTCATCCGGCCGGTCGAAGTACTCCGGATCCCGGTTGGCGGCGGCGAAAAGGGTCACGACGGCCTCACCCCGCTCGATCGTGGTATCGCCGATCCTCGTGCGCTCAGTGGCCACCCGGCTCGTGCCCTGGGCCGGGCTGCAGAAGCGGATCAGCTCCGCCACCCCCGTGGGCATCAGGCTGCGCTCGCGCAGCTGATCGAGCACGTGTGGACGCTCCAGCAGAGCCAGGACGACGGCTCCGGTCGAGGCATAGACCGTGCTGTAACTGGCGTTGAAGACCGCACTCACCGTGTTCCGGACGTATGCGTCCGGCATCGACTTCGTGTGTGGACTCTCCCGAAGGCTCGCGATCATTCCCGGAAGCCGGGTCTTCTCGAACCACGCCTTCATCATCGCGTGGAGTTCGAGTCCCACTTTCTCCCCGGGCTTCGCATGGCTCGGGTCGAGCCCGCTGTCCATCCGCCGGGTCAGCCCTTCGAAGATCCTCACGTACGCGTCCAGCGCCGGCGGTTCCACACCGACCAGGTCACAGGTGATCTGCAGGGCGAGCGGGGCCGCGACCTCGCTCATGAGGTCGAACTCCTCGTGACCGCCGAGCCGTTCGAAATGTCCCTCGAGATCGGGCCGGGCACGTCGGCAGATGTCCCTCGTGTCCGGTGCCCGCATGGCGTTGACGACGAGAGCGCGCAGCTTCGCCTGCTCCGGCGGGTCCTGGTACTGGATGTTCAGCCGCTCTTCGGGAACGTCGGCGCCGACTCGGCGCAGGTCCCGGGCCCACAACCCGTGGTTGCGCAGCACGTCTCGACAGTCGAAATATCGAGTGAGCACCCAGGACTGCATCTGCTCGTGCCAGAACACCGGCGCATGCGCGCGCAATTCGGCATAGACCGGATACGGGTCGACAATCGTCGACCAGTCCAACGGGTTGTAGCTGATGGATGTCGTCATTGGCCTTCGTTCCTGTTTTCGGTCACGGCGGATCATGTGTGAAGTGAAGTGAAGTGAAGTGAAGTGAAGTGAGGTCGGGCCCGGCATCTCCCGGGCCCGACCTGCTTGAGCTAAAGACAGTGGTCATACCGCATGGCGACCCCTCCTCTCCCTGTGGGAAACATCGGCCGCGGACTCGGCGGCCGGGGCACAGGAGGCCCCGGTGCTAACGTGCGCGACAGGCGACGGACGGAATCGCCTTGGTGTGTACCGTCGGCGACGCGAAGGCCGTGGCCGGGACCACCGCGAAGACGCCGGCCAGAGCCAGCGTGGCCGTGGCGGCCGACAGGCGACGTGTCCAGAAATGCCCGTTCATCGGATCCTCCCTCAAGTTTTGCGGGTTCTATTCTGTGTCCCGCGGAATGAGGTGAAAGCTCGGCCCCGTATTTCAATATGGGTAGGGGTTGGGTGAGGCCGTGCTTCAAATAAACCCGACCGGGCAAGACGCGGCATGTCACTGGAGAACGTGACTTGACGTCCTTGCGTAATCTCGGTAAAAGCCATGGCGGCGGCGCCATGTCGGGAACCGCAAGTGACCGACGTGTCACTGTCCGATCACAAAGGTGGACGGCACGGGGTCAAGCGGGACGTGAGTGTCGCCTCGTCCCGCGGCGCAACCATCAAGGGTGGTTCGGATTCCCGTATCGGCTGCTTACTTGGCCTTCTTCGGCCAGTCGAAGCTGCTGGGCACGTCGACCTTCAGGCCTGCCGGTCCGTATATGAGCGCGATCTCGTCGTGGTCCCGGAGCTCGATCGCGGCCGGGTTGCCGGGGCGCTCCTTGCCGTTCACGTAGGCGTGGAATTCGTTGGCGCTGTCGGCCTTGAGCCCGCCGATGGAGTCCTGGGTGAGGGCGACGTCCCATTCGGTCATGAACTGGCCGAGGGTGAAGACGGCCTTGACCGGGGACTCGACGTGGATCACCCCGTTCTCCGCGTGTGTGTGCAGCGGGCTGATCAGCTTCGCGTTCCGGTCGATGCCGATGTTCCCGGGGACGGTGACCGGTTTGCCGTTCACGATGACGTCCAGGTGGGTGTGGATGTGCTCGACCTGGCCTTCCTCGCCCAGCATCCGCAGCCCGGCTGCCGCGACCCGCGCGGAAGCATCGCTCGGCGCGGCCCACGGCGGTTCGGTAGTACGGCCCGAGGCGGTCTTCATCGGAGTGGCCGGTATGCCGGCCTCGGGAGCCGTGGAACGGGGCGGCCCGCCGCTTGTGGAGAGCGCCGCGATCGTGAGCCCGGCGATGACCATGGCCACCACGATGCCCACGATCAGTGTGAACCGCAGTCGGCGGTGGCGTTCGGCACGCGCCTGCTCACGCAGCGCGGCAGCGCGGTCACTGCGGCCCTGCGGCGATCTCCTGTCGGGCGTGGAAGGCATGAGACGGTCACTGTTCCTCGGCAGTCGGGCGACCACACTCGCGCACAAGCCGGACAATCAGACGAGCCCCACCTCAAGGCTATGCGTCGGCCACACGTGGCGCCCCTCGGCGGCCGCCTTGATCTCGCCGACCTGCTGCCGCTGCTGCCCAAGCTGTGCACCAAGGTTCTCGGCCCCACCGGTACGACGTGCACCCTGGTCGGCGACCGGCGGGTGGACAAGCCCTTCTTCCACCATGGCGATCTGACGGTGACGGGCAATCCGGACATCGAGGCCCCCTTCGTACTCACGGGCTCGCTGTCGGTCGAAGGTGCACTGAACGACACGGATCACCGCAAGAACTCCAGCGACCCAAGCCCCGGCGACCAGTAGGAACTTCTCAACCGCAGGAGGACTCATCCGGACCCGACACTGAGCGGCGGAGTACCCAACCGAAGGTGCTGGGCAGCCAGCTGGTGGCGCCCACCACTTCGCACGCTATGTCGACCACGGAACGTCCGTCGGTTGCCACTCGCACCGTGTCCAGGGGTGCGACCGGTCAGCCGCTCACGCGCGGTGGCATCGGAGGCGGTGAGCACAACCCGCAGGATCCTGACATTCGCACCCATGGCGCGCTGGAACATGCCGTCGTTCTCGGCCAGAACGCTCACAGTGTGCGTGTAGATCAAGCGGCCCTGCCACCGAGTAGTCGACCCGGCGGCCGGCGCCGCCTGCGCCGACACGATGGTGCCGGCGCCCTGGCGGCATCCTCGGGAGCTTGCAGACTGCCAGACATGCCAATGTCGATAGTTGCGAAAAATTGCAACTTTTGGGTGTGAAAAAGGAGCCGCTGTCAGATTTCGAGTTCGGCTTCGATGCGCCGGAGCTGGTGGCGGGCCATGGCCAGGTTGGCGTTGCGCTTGTCGAGGACGAGGTAGAGGAACAGGCTTTCCTTGCCGCGTCCGGAGCACAGGAGGATGAGGTGGTACTGGCTGCCCAGGGTGATCAGGACGTCTTCGATGGTGTCGGTGAGTCCGAGGTGTTCCATGGTGCGGACTTTGGCGCGGATGACGTCGGTGTTACCGGCCGCGGCGACGTTGAGGTCGAGGTCGCGTCCGCCGCCGGCGGTCCCGAGCGCCATTCCGCTGCTGTAGTCGACCACTGCGGCTCCGAGGGTTCCCTCGACGCTGGTCATGATGTCCTTGAGGGCGGTTTCCACGTTGGCCATGATGTCGCCTTCCGGTGCGTTTGGATGCGCGCTGCGTGCGGGCTGTCACCGGGACGCTACCGATTGTCTGGCCCCGCCCGTGGAGGATTCGGCAACTTCGGGTGGGACTGGCGTGATCCGGATGGAGGGCACGGGGCGGGCAGGCGACCGCAGCGCCGGAGGGAGCGGGCTGCCGCGCTGGTGACCCGTGCGGGGCGCGTTATCGCTGTGGGCGGGCGGTGAGGTCGGCCAACAGGTTGGCCTGGCCCTGCAGGACGCCGGTGAGGATGCTGCGGGCCACGCGCAGGAGTTCGGCGACTTCATCGCTGGCAAGGCGGTAGTGGACGCTGACGCCTTCGCGCCGGGTGTGGACGAGGTTGGCTTTGCGGAGCACGGCGAGTTGCTGGGACAAGGCTGCGGCTTCCACGCCGACCTCGGTGAGCAGTTCTGAGACGGCGTGTTCGCGTTGGCTGAGGAGTTCCAGGACGCGGATGCGTACCGGGTGTCCGAGGGTCTTGAAGAACTCGGACTTCAGCTGGTAGAGGGGAGTGCTGACCTCTGGGGTCTCGTCATCCTTCGCATTGCTGGCGCGTCCTGGCACGGCGTAGGCCCATCTGGCGTCTGGCGGCTATCGGGCGTCTGCCGCGCTGTGACCACCACGATTGCAGATTTCCGCAAGTTGCGGACAGTCGCTCGGATATCCGGGAATCAGGCCGGATGTTGTCCGTTTCCGCCGCGCTCGAGGCTGTGGCATTGACTGGTAGCCGCTGCTGCCCCGGCCTGTGCTGGGGCGGGCACGACCGGACGGTCCTCAACGGGATCGTCTGGAAGTTCCGCACCGGGGTCGCCTGGCGGGACGTGCCCGAGCGATACGGGTCGTGGTCGTGGAGCAGCCTCCACATCCGATTCCGCCGGTGGGCGGCGGACGGGGCCTTCGAGCGGATGCTCCAGTGGTGTCCGGTGCCCGCGCTTCACCGAGCACGGCGGAGGTGGACTGGGGAAAGACGAACAGGGACAGGGTCCTGAGCCCTCACCCATAGGACCCGCCCCACTCCGCGGAGGGCGTCGCCCCGGTGGCGCTGGTGCGGCCTGATGTGGACTGGCGGGCGGTCTACGGGACGGGTCCGGGCCGGCACGCTTTGCGCGCCGCCGTCGTCAACTGACGCCGGCGCCTGCCCGGTTTCCCGGACCCGGTGGGCGGTACGGAGGCGAGCCCGGTGTTCGACCGGCGGGCGGTGGTCACGTGGCTGCTCGCGCACGGCAAGATCGCTGCGCCCGGCGTGCCGCGCGCGGCGACGCTCGGCTGGGTGGTGGAGGCCGACGCCGCCGCGCCGGCGGAGATGGGGGAGGGGGCAACCCGGAGGCGCCCGAATCAACGGCAGCCCGGCAGATCGTGACCCACTTCGTGGTGCTCCCGCCGACCCCGTGAAGACGGGCGGAGAGGCAACGCAGCTTCCCCGGACCTGATGCGCTCCGGTGCCATCCCACGTCACTGAACGGCCCGCTGGGACCGTCTCCGTGTACAGCTTGAGATAGCGATGGCAGCGGTCGACGATCCGCTGGTCGAGGAAGGGCAAGCTCCTCCGTTTTGTCGGGCAGGTCGCCGCCGGCCACCCGCGGCAGCGAGCTGTGCACCGGGGACGCCATCCACGGGCCCAGCACCGGCGAGCGCAAGACGGACGTGTTCGCATTCATCGACGACCACTCGCGGGCGATCGTGGGCCACCGGTTCGGGCTCGCCGAGGACACCGTCCGCCTGGCCGCCGCCCTGCGGCCGGCACTGCCCGCCCGCCGCGACCGCGGCCGAGCGTGTCGCTCACACGGTGGCCGACGCCCGGCCCCGATGATGACCGGCATGAACGGGACCGCGGCCGACGCGCTCATGTACACCTGGTTCTTCCTGGCCATCCTGTCCGCGGTCTACGTGGCGTACGACGCGTTCACCAGGAACCCCGAACTCACGGTAATGAAGTGGGGCTGGGTCCTTGTGACCCTCTACATCGGCCCCGTCGGTGCCGCGCTGTACGTCCTGTCCTGCAAGGAACCGCGGCCCGGCACGCACGAGCGGTTCACGGCCCCGTTGTGGAAGCAGGGCCTCGGCTCGACGATCCACTGCGTGGCCGGCGACGCGACGGGCATCATGGTGGCGGCCGTTGTCGCCTCCCTGCTCGATCTACAGCCCTGGGCCGACGCCCTGCTGGAGTACGCGGTGGGCTTCGGCTTCGGACTCCTGGTGTTCCAGGCCCTGTTCATGCGTGACATGCTCGGCGGACGCTACACGACCGCCGTCCGCTCGACGGTCTTCGCCGAGTGGCTGTCGATAAACTGCGTGATGGGTGCGATGGTCGCCGTGAACGTGATCGTCCGCAGCCACGTCCCGGGGGCCCGGGACGTGGCCGACGTGCGCTTCTGGGCGACGTTCGCGCTGGCGGTGCTGGCCGGCCTGGCTTTCGCTTACCCGGTCAACGTATGGCTGGTAGCCAACCACCTCAAGCACGGCATGGGCACCGTACGGGCCCTTGGCGCGGGCGGCGCCACCCTCCCGGCCTCGGCGCCGGAACCGATCTCGATGGACGCGATGGCCATGCCGGAACCGGATGTGACCGGCGAGCAGAAGGCCGCCATGGCCACCCTGACCATTGTCTTCCTCGCCTCCGGGGTGTTTCTGGCCGCTCTCTTCGGCCACCTCGCCTGACACCCGCCTCCCAGCCGAGCACGTGTGTGCCGACCCATGAAGGACGTGCACCCGCGCCCGCTCAGACGACCGTTCGTACTGTTTCGGACTTCCCGTCAGACCGTGCGGCCGAAGCAGCCGGTCGAGCGGGTCGAGTGCGGGGGCGTCCTTCGTGGGCCGCCCGTGCTGGTCCGGGGTGACGTTGCCGAGCAGATCTGTCGTGTCGGACAGGGCCTGCGGACAATGGCGGCCCCGGGCTGCTGTGAGCGGGTGTCTAATCGTCGGCAGGCTCGTCGATCGGCCAGGCGATCTCCAGGCGGTTGTCCGGGTGGTCCGGTGTCCCGGTCCACCGGCGGTAAACCATTCGGGCCGGGCCCGCGAAGGTGAAGCCGTGCTCGGTGATCCAGTCGGCGACGGCGTCGTACGCGCCGAGGATCTGCGGGAACGCGGCGGCCGCGCCCTCGACCTCCGTGCAGGCGAGGGTGCTCTCGGGCAGCTCGCGCACGGTCATGCCCTCAGGCAGGTCCGTGGGCTGCGCGCCGTCTTCCCAGAACGGCAGGCACGCCTCGACGAGCGTCTCGTTCTCGTCGTCGCACACGCCGTGGAATCGGACGAAAGCGGGCCCGGTGAAGGTGAGCGGGCCGCGGCCGGCGACCTCGTACATTGCCTGGTAGGCGACGCGGAGGAAGGCGTCGAGCCCGGAGTTGTCCATGGTCGCCCCGCGGACAAGAATCCGTTCGGCGGCGCCCTGGCGGACGGTGACGCGGTGGGTCATCTCTGCTCCTTCGGTCAGTCGGCTCAACAGGCTGTGGACCACGGAGCGCTGCACCTCCAGCCGCCGCTCGGCCGCCCGCAGATGCGCCTGCAGGGCGGCGGCGAGCTCCTCCTCGCCGCCGCCGAGTAGCCGGCGCACCTCCTCGACCGGGATGTCCAGCTGCCGCAGCGCCCTGATCGACTGCGCCGTACGCACCTGGTCACGCCCGAAGTACCGGTAGCCGCTCACCGGATCGACGAACGCCGGCATCCACACGCCACTGGCGTCGTAAGGCCGAAGCGCGGTGACCGAGAGGCGGCTGGCCTGCGAGAACTGCCCGATCGGCAGCAGGTTTCTCCTATCCACGGCATTGACTGTGCCGTCTCGCGTTACCTGAGAGTCAAGCCGTCCTCGGATGACGGCTTCACCGCCATCGCCAAGGCGCGCCCGGACATCCCTACGCCACGACTGGGCGCGCCTGGCCGGCCAGTACCGAGGCTGTGCTTTTCGGGTGGCAGGGCGCCCATCGCGACGGCGGCTTGGGCGATGCCCCTGGTGCGGTGGCCGGAGCGGGCGAGCATCAGCCCCCGGTGTAGCTCCAGGCGGAGAGCCGCTGCCGCTAGCGGATGCGACGTGCCGAAGCCTGGCGGCTTCTGCGCCAGTTCGACCAGCGCAGGAGTGAGTTCAGGGCTGTGATCGGCGGGCTGAACAGTGCGCCGATCAGGCGGCGGATCTCCGGGACGGGACGGTCAGGTCGACCGGGTCTCCGCTTCGGGCCGGTCGGCTCGCATCCGCACGTCTGGTCGGCCTCGCGTCGTCGACTGCCGCGGCAAGGAACGCGTCGCGTCGCTACGGCGTTGCTCCGCTGGCTGTTATGTGTGGCGCCCATGTCACACCAGCGCCGCGCCGCCGTCTATCGCGAGCGTGGTGCCGGTGACGTAGGCGTTGGCCAGGACGAAGAGATAGGCCGCCGCGGCTTCCTCGGCAGTGCCGACACGCCGCGTGAGCAGCTCGGACCCGGCGCCCTGGAGGAAAGCCTCCGGGTCCGGCACACTGGCGTCCCACAGCTCGGTACGGATCACACCGGGTTGGATCACGTTGACGCGCAGAGGGGCGAGTTCGACGGCGAGTGCCCGGGACAGGGCCTCGATGCCGCCGGTGATACCTGCCGTGAGCGCGGTTCCGGACAGGGGGCGGATCGCCAGGACGCCGGAGCTGAAAGTGATCGAGCCGCCGTCGCGCAGTCGCGGTGCAGCGTACTTGGCGGAGAGGAACGCGCCCCAGAACCGGCGCTCAAAGACGGCCTTGGCCTCCTGCGGGGTGGTGTCGACCAACGGCTTGATCAGCAGAGATTCGCCCGCGGTGTAGACGAGGTGGTCGAACTCCCCGACCTGCTCGAAGAACGCGGCGATGGCGTTGCCGTCGGCGACGTCCAGGCGGCGGCCTTCGGCCGGCTCGCCCAACCGCTTCGTCGCGGCGTCCACGCGGTCCTGATTGCTGGAGGCTACCACGACGTCCGCGCCGGCCGCCGCGGCCTGTTGGGCTACCGCGAAGCCGATGCCGGAGGTTCCACCGATGATCACGATCTTCTTGCCGGCCAGAGACATGGGATCCATTCCTTCGTCTTCGTCGATGCAGTCGCGGGGTTCGGCAACCGCCATGGCAAGAACGTACGGCTCCACATCGAGACGGTGAATGACTTGAAGTCTCGATTCCCTGTCATATCGTCTCGCCGTACAGGCACTAGAGTGGCGTCATGGACATCCTGAGCGACACCCTCGAAGTCCTGCGCACGGGACGCCCGATGGTGACTCGCACCGACGCGCACGCCCCGTGGGCCCTGAAGTTCCAACCCATCTCAGGAGCCGGATTCCACGTGGTCGTGGAAGGGCACTGCCACCTGCTGCCACCGCACGGCCAACCGCTCGCGCTCGGACCCGGCGACATCGTGTTCCTGAAGCGGGGCAGCGGACACACCCTGTGCGACGTCCCGGACCGCGATCCGGTGGACTTCGTACCGGACCGCGTGGACCGTTCCTCGCCGATCGGCCAGGTCACCGTGGACGGACCAGGGCCGCACACGGTGCTGGTGTGCGGCGCGTACGCGATCGACGTTGATCGCCCGCATCCGCTGTTCAGCGATCTACCGGAGGTCATCCACCTCCCCGCGGCTCCCGGCCGCCACCCGGTGCTGCGCTCGGCGGTCGATCAGCTGTGCGCCGAGTTCCACGCGCCGCAGCCGGGCTCGGACGCGGTCGTCACGGCGCTCATCGATCTGCTGCTGCTGTACATCCTCCGGTCGTGGTACGCCGAACTACCGAAGGAGCGGACCCGGGGTTGGGCGGCCGCGCTGACCGACCCGGCAGTCGCCCCGGCCCTGAAGGCGATCCACGACGATCCCGGCCATCCCTGGACCGTGGAGTCTCTGGGCACCCGCGCCGGGCTGTCCCGCGCGGCTTTCGCCCGCCGCTTCGCCTCGGTGGTCGGCGAGCCGCCGTTGACCTACCTGACCAACTGGCGGATGGCCACCGCGGCGCGGTTGCTGCACCGATCGCCGACCCCGCTGAGCACAATCGCGCAGCACACGGGGTACACGTCGGAGTTCGCCTTTGCCAAAGCTTTCAAACGACACTTCGGGTCGCCGCCGGGGGCCTACCGCAAGCAGGTCAACACGGCAGGCGACGAACCAGTCGGATACAACTGACGGAGGGCCAGGGCATCACGGCAGCGGAACCGCGGGCCGTAGCGCAAACGCTGCTCGATGGCAGACGTCGTTCGACCAGGCCATGGCTCGGATCGCGGGCCTGTTCGGTCGAGTGGAACCTCGGGCCGCGGCCCGCACCTGTCTGCTCGGGCTGCTGTCCGGGACCGAGCGCAAGAGCTGCCGGCAACTGGCGGAGCACGCCGGCCGGTGACAGGGAACGTGAAACCCCCGCAGATGGAGATCCGTTGGGGCGGCTTCCACCTGACTGTGCAGACCATCCCCGGATGGCTCGTCGCCCCGATCACCACCGCGGCGGGGGAGCGGGAACGTGGTGGGCGCGGCATCAGCCCACCACGCTCGGTCCATGCGGGCGCTGTCCGGGGCCTGTGCGTGTCCCCGAGCAGGTCAAGATCGTTGGCAAGGCATGAACAATGCCAAGCGCATGTTTGCCGCCATCGCCATCGCGGGGGCTGCCTTGTCTGTCGCGGCCGGCGCGCACGCCGCTGATCCTGTTCCCGTCACGGACCGTTCTCGGCTCAACGCCAATGACGCCCTCGTCGTTGAAGCCATCCACACGGACGTCTGGAAGTCCGGTTTCGACGGGGGCAACGCCACCACGGGGAGCGTGGACGGCTTCTAGACGAATGGATCCGAAGTCGGGGATGATCAGTGGCATGCGGACGGTCCTGCACGGAGCCCTGGTGACGCTTCGCCCGTCGACGGTGGGTGATATCCCGGCTCTGGCCGCGATCCGAACCACGCCTGAGGTGTACGCGCGCTGGCGGGGCGGCGTGGACCTGACGGCGGCCGTGGCCGAGGACCTCGAAGATCCCGGGACCCGGACCTTTGCGGTCGAGCACGGCGGCCGGGTGGTCGGCGCTATCCAGTGGGGGGCCGAGGACGACCCGGACTACCGGCATGCCAACATCGACATCTATCTCGACCCGGCGGTGCACGGCCGCGGCCTCGGCACAGACGCCGTCCGCGTCCTGGCACGCCATTTGATCGATGATCACGGATACCGCCGACTGGTGATCGACCCGGCCGCCGACAATGCCGCCGCCATCCGGTGCTACCGCAAGGTCGGCTTCCGCGCGGTGGGCATCATGCGGCAGTACGAGCGCGGCCCGGACGGTAGCTGGCACGACGGGCTGCTGATGGACCTGTTGGCGGAGGAACTGGAGTAAGTCTCACGTTCGGCTCCACCAAGGCGGCGAGGGCCTGGCTCTCTGCAGCGGCCGTCGGTACGACCGGCTGCCTCAGAATGCCCCAGCCCAACCACAGCACGTACCCGGCGCCCGAAATGGTCAGGGCGGTGAGCGCAGCCGGTGAGCTCGCCACGATCACCGCCAGGCCCGCGTACAGCGCCCATGACTGCCACTTCAGGGCATCAGGCCCGCTGGAACGGATCACCTTGGCCGCGTAGCCGTGACGATCACGGCCCGTGCCGCTGGCACACCCGGGCCGTCGCCCGGTCCGCGATCTTCGACTACATCGAGGGCTGGTACAACACCCGCCGACTCCACTCCAGCCTCGGCTACCAAAGCCCAGCCGAGTACGAAACCACGGCAGCCTGACCAACACAAACAACCTGTCCGCCAAACAGGAACAACCCCAACCGATGAGCGCAGCTCGTTGGCGTCTGGAGTGGAAGTCGGGAAGGCTGGGGCGCATGGTTTCGGTATTGCAGAACGTGGCGATTGACTGTGCGGATGCCTACGAGCTGGCCAGGTTCTGGAGCAGTGTGACCGGCCGTCCGATGCATCCGGATGTCAGACCGGGTGACCGGGAGACTCAGGTGCTGCTGGCGGAGGGCCCAGTGCTGTACTTCAACCAGGTGCCCGAGGCTAAGACGATCAAGAATCGGATCCATCTGTGTTTGCGCCCTGAGACCTCGCGCGATCAGGAGGTGGACCGGCTGCTGGGCCTCGGGGCCACGTTTGTCGGTGATCACCGGAATCCTGATGGTTCAGGCTGGGCAATCCTTGCTGATCCCGAAGGCAACGAATTCTGCGTTCTGCGCAGTGAGTCCGACCTGGCCGCCATGAATTCCTGACGCTGACGCGCTGTCCTGGCCGGTTTCGTGCGACAACTGGTCACGTCACGTCACGTCACGTCTTGTCGAACGTCGACGGCCGGCACCGCGAGCGCCGGGCCTCCGGCGGTTCGCGAGCTGGTCGACTTTGGTCCCGGCCGCCGTTATGGGCAACTCGCACGGATTCAGTCGGCGACGACCGGCCCAGCCTCCGGGCCGGCTACCGGGCTGACTCGCCGGCAGCGATCCCGCGGGATTTCTCTTCGCGCTCGTCGCCGGTCAGATGGCGCTCTGAGCGCTGCTGCGGAGTCAGGCGGACGCCACCGCTCTGGTACGGAAACCGGCGGACGTGATGCATCGGTGCCCCGAGTGCCCGCCCCCTCAAGCTGAACGACTGCCCCTCGCGCCGGCGTCTCCAAATCTCATCCTGCCGAGCCGGCGAGGACCCGTGGTCACGCACCTGTGCCTCCACGACCACATGATCATCCGCGGCCGGTGAGTTGGTCACTTGAGGGTGCCTTCGTTTGCCGACAAGGTGACCTCGTCGAGGAACTCCTGGAACAGGTGCCGCAGGACGTCGGGGCGTTCCAGGTGTACGTCGTGCCCCGTGCCGGGGACGCTCACGGCCGTCGTCCCCGATTGCTGCCGCAGCATGGCCTCGGACTCCTGCGGAGGGATGAAGCCGGACTGGCCCAGGACGGCCAGGACCGGACACCTGAGCCTCGCCCACTCGTCCCAGAAGGAGCGCTGGGCGTTCTCGGCCAGCGAGGCGACCATGACATCCCGGTCGAAGCGCGGCCTCCAGCCTCCGTCGCGCTCCACCAGTCCGGCGGCCCAGCCCTCTCCGACCGGGCCGCCGCCGAGGAATTCGACTGCGGCCTCCCGTGACGGGAACGGTGTCGGCCACGCGTCGAGCCATCCGCCGATCTCCGCCCGCACGTTCGGGTTCGGGCCTCCGGGGCCGGCTTCGACGAGGACGAGAGCGCGCACGAGGTGGGGGTGTGCGGCGGCGGTCAGCATGGCGGTGTGGCCACCCAGCGACTGCCCCGCCAGGACGGGCCGGTGCAGGTTGAGCTGCTCGAGGACGGCGACGACGTCGGTGACGTACGCGGCACGGCTCACCTCGTGCGGGAGGCGCTCGCTGGCGCCGTGGCCACGCTGGTCGAAGGCGACAACCCGGTAGCGGGAGCTCAGGGCCCCGGCGAGGTCGTCCCATTCGCCCGCGTGTCCGGCAAGCCCGTGCAGGAGGACGATGGGCGGCCCCGAGCCGCCCCAGTCACGGCACGACAGGCGGACGCCGTCGCGCTCCACGATGCGCTCGGACCAGGTCATGAAGGCCCCTTTCCGGGGTCGGGCAGATCGGCTGTTGCGGTGTGCTGGTCAGCGGTAGGCGGCGAGGAAGACGCGGGTGCCGGCGGCGGCGTAGCGGTCGAGGTCGGCGTCGGTGTGCTGGGCGCTGCCGGTGAACATGGCCTTGTTCACCGGGATCCACAGCAGCAGTCCGGAGAAGTGGTTCGCGGCCAGGCGCGTGTCGTCGATGCGGAGCAGTCCCTGGTCGGTCAGGCGCTGGAAGGTCGCCGCCAGCGTGGCGAGCCCTCGTTCGAAGCCCCGCTCGTACCACTCGGTTCCCAGGTCGGGAAAGACGTCGGCGTTGGCGATGATCAGGCGCCGGAGCTGGATCACTCGGGGGTCGGTGAGGGCGGTCAGGAGCCGGCGGGCGAGCCGGGTCAGGTTCTCTTCCAGGTCGGCGTCGTCGGTCGGGAGGTCGGCCAGCAGGTCGATCGTGGTGTCGAGCCGGTCGGTGGTGGCCAGGACGATGTCGGCGAAGAGCTTCTCCTTGTCGGAGAAGTGCTTGTAGACGGTCTGCTTGGACACCGCGGCCAGCTTCGCGATGTCGTCCATGCTCGTCCCCGAGTACCCCTTGTCCAGGAACACTGTGGTCGCGGCCTCCAGGATCGCCTGGTGCTTGCGCTCTGAACGGCTGTCCACCCTCGACTCCTTCTCCATGCGTCTCAGCCCCCTGAGAAGAGTACTGGACTGACCAGTACCCGTGTGAGTACTGTACCGTCTAGTTCTGAAGCGGGGTTTCCGGCCCTGCGTACCGCGCAGAAATATGGGAGTGGTTCCTCATGGACAAGGTGTTCTCTGCCGACGGCACGGCCCTCGCATACGAGCAGCAGGGCTCGGGCCCCGCCGTGGTGCTCGTCGGCGGCGCTTTCATGACGCGCGGCGATTCCGCCGAACTCGCCGGCCTGCTGGCCGAGCACTGCACCGTGATCACGTACGACCGCCGGGGCCGCGGCGACAGCGGGGACAGCCCGGAGTACGACGTGCAGCGCGAGGTCGAGGACCTGGACGCGCTGATCGAGCGCGCGGGCGGCGAGGCGATGGTCTTCGGCATGTCCTCCGGTGCCGTACTGGCGCTGGAGGCCGTAGCCCGGGGCAGCGCCGTGACCCGACTGGCCCTGTACGAGCCGCCGTTCATCACCGACTCCAGCCGGCCTCCGCTGCCCGCCGACTACGTCGCCCACTTGACGGAGCTCGTGAAGCAGGGGGCGTACGGCGATGCCGTGGCCTACTTCATGACCGCGGCCGTGGGTATGCCGGCCGAGGCCGTCGCCGGGATGCGCCAGGCCCCCTTCTGGTCCGGTATGGAAGCCACCGCGCGCACCCTGCCCTACGACGGCCAGGTCATGGGTGACACCATGTCCGGCCGGCCACTGCCCGCCGACCGCTGGCAGTCCGTGACGGTGCCCGTCCTCGTCGGCAGCGGGGACGCGGGCGCGCCGCAGATGCTGGGCGGGGCGCGGGAACTCGCCGCACTGGCCGACAACTTCACACTGCACGTCTTCCCCGGCCAGGAGCACAACATCGGCCCGGACCTCCTGGCCCCTGTCCTGACCGACTTCTTCACCACCGGGGAGCAGGCGTGAGCGAGGTCTTCGCCAGTCTGGGCATGTCCCTGGACGGCTTCATCGCCGGCCCCGACTCCCGCCCCGACAACCCGCTCGGTGATGGCGGAACGCGCATCCACGAATGCGTCTTCGGCGTCGAGACCTGGCGCGCCCGCAAGACCGGCTGAGGGCAGACCAACCAGGACGACGCGATCGTCCAGGAGAACTTCTCCCGCGCCGGCGCCTACATCATGGGACGGCAGATGTTCGCCGAAGGTGAGGTCGGCCGGCCCGACCCGCCGCCCTTCCGAGCCCCCGTCTTCGTGCTCACCCACACCCCGTCCAGATCCACCTCGCGCCCCTCGTACTCGGATCGGGCGCCCGGCTCTTCGACGGCGTCTCGCCCGGTCTCGACCTCGTGCCCACACGGGTGGTCGACTCCCCCCAGGTCACCCACCTCACGTACCGAATCAAATCGTCCTAGGCATGTAACGTGCCGAGGCTGGTGTTGGCCTGCTCGCGGCGCTCTCGCTGCCCCGCCGAAGCACTGGGCGTGCCGGCCTGCCAGAGTGGCCTGATGCTTCTGAGTCCTGAGAAAACCCGGTTCGTACGGGGTGCCACCCCTGTGCTCCTGTTGTCCGATGCCCCGGTCCATGACGTTCTACCGGTTCTGACCGCGCCTGACGGGGCGGTACCCCGGTGCGAGGGATGGAGCATCGTCCCCAAACTCACCCTGTGTGTCGTGGACGGGCCGGGCGAGGCTGGGCTCATCGTCCCTGCCCTCGCGGCCCCGGTGATCGATGCTGCCGTCGGGGGCGCCGAGTCTGGCGACATGGGCGACTGGTGCGCGGACGTCGAACGCGCCGGCGGTGCGGTCGTCCTGTCACTCGACGAACTGCCCGAGGTGCTCGATTGGGCCCACTTGCTGGGCTCCGGCGCCGCCCACGGCGGGTTCATGGCAAGCCTGAGCTGACGCCCGCCCGAGCCTGACGCCACCCCTGGCCGCTCAACACTGCCTTGGCGCACGCCGCCGAAGTGGTCCCGCCGCGAGACCCGGCGGGAATCGTCGATTCAGGACCGGTTCCGCGACCTCGTCGCGGCCGCCGTCGAGCAGCTGCCCACCGGCCCGGTCCTGGACGGTGAGCTGCTCGTGTGGGATTCCGCAGACCGGCGCGGTCAGCTTCGAAGGGTGGCGGCGCCGGGCCGCCTCCCGCTCAGGTGCACGTACTCCCGGTCGTGGACCCACATCAAGTCCGCCTACGGGGTGAACGTCACCGCAGCCGAACACGACCAGTTGAACACCATGCTCGACACCTGCTACTGAGCCCGGCCGCCCCGGACCGTCACCGGCCCGGGGTCCGTCAGGAACAGGTGGTCACGAGCGGGTGAGGGTGTACTCGTAGGTGACCCCGCGAGAGGCGATGTTGCCGGTCAGCTTGGTGACCCGGGAGGTGCCATCGCTGCATCCGGCCATGGCGAGGGTCGGACCCCACGGCGTTGCGAAGCTGATCAGATTCCTGCCGTGCTGGTCTTCCAGCAGAGTCGGGGCGGAGGTTACGGCGTCATCTGAGATGACCGGGTGGTAGAACTCCGCTCGGACGAAGCCGTTGGGGATCGCCCCTGCGGAGGTCTGCGGAGTGAGTGTCATGGCGATGGGTGAGGCGCCTCCGCCCACGGTCAGCGTGCCGGCGAAAGCGGTGTCGGCAGTGCCCCGGGCTGTGGCGAGGTAGTCCGCAAGCAAGCCACCGCAGGTGTCGACGACTCGCGCGCTCCCCAACTTGTGGTCTACGGCGTTCGCGGAGGGGACCGTGAGGAGGGCGGCTGTCGCCATCAGCGTGCCGATGGCGAGACCACGCGTGGTGTGATTCATATTCCGCCAACGATCCGGGCGGGTGATCGTTTCGGCCCGCGCCATCGGGCAGGACGGAGGCTCCGCGGTGCTCCGAGGTCGGGAGCACCAGCCCGGAATCGGGCACGCGTCACCTCATCCCACGCCGGCCCGGCCGCCGCCGGGTAGTCCCTGTTGGCGGCCACGATGTTCGTGACGCTGATCAGGCAGATCGTGGGGGATGGGCGTGACCGCCGACGCCACTCCCCTCAGCCTGCCGGGTCGCCCGCCTCGCCTGCTGAGTACGTTGATCGGCCGGATCAGCGCACTCGGTCGTAGACCATGGCGATCTCACCCAGATCGCCGGTCTCCTGACGGGTGAGCTTCCATTTCGAGCTTGGCAGGCCGTCGTCGAACAGCCGCTGCCCGCCCCCGACGATCTCGGGGAAGATCATGAGATACAGCCGGTCCAGCAGGTCCGCCGAGAGAAGCGCCTTGATCACGCTGACGCTGCTGTTGACGAGGATGTCGCCTACACCGGTGGTCTTGAGGTCGGCGACAACGTCCGCAGCGGGGGCGTTCACCACGCGCGTGTGTTCCCACGGAGCCTCGGCCAAGGTGGTCGAGAAGACCACCTTTTCCGTGTCGACCAGCCACTTCGCATATCCACGATCACGTGGATCGGCGTTCTCGTCGGCGGCGACCGACGGCCAGTACCCCAGGAATCCCTCAGCGTTGACCCTGCCGAGCAGCGCGGTCGTCGCGCCTTCCCAGATGCGGGCGAGGTGGTCGCGAGCGACCTCGGTGGTCACGTACGGGGCGAACGCGCCGAAGTCGTTGGCCCCACCGGGACCGTTGTAACGCCCGTCGAGACTGAGGGCCAGGTTCGCGGTCACCCTGCGGCCGGTCGAGTTGGTCATTTCGCGCTCCTTGTGTCGGCACTGTCGGTGTCGTGCGGGTTTGCGGCGAGGGCCGCCACGAGTCGGTCGAGGCTCTGGCCGAAGCCGATCTCGATGCCCGCGATGTAGTCCGCGGAGTCGACGGTGCTGTCGGTGATCTGCCAGTGGGCGTCGAGGTCCGTGCCGGTGTCGGTGGGTGTCAGGCCGAGGTCGACGTGGGCGGTGAAGGCGATGCCCCCGTCGGGCAGCACTGGAGACAGTCGGTAGGTCAGGCGCTCACCGGGGCGTACGTCCTCGACGACTCCCTCCGCCCGACCGGCGACGAGGTCGGAGCCGTCAATGTCCTCGGCATCGCGGTACTCCTGGACGATCCGCCCACCCGGTCGCGCCTCGAAGACGAGCTCGGAGACGCGCAGGTCATCCGGTGTCCACCAGCGGGCCAGCAGGGATGCCTCGGTCAGCTGGTGCCAGACCAGCTCGGGGCTCCCCGCCAGCGACCGGTGGAACCTGAACGAGCGGCCGTCGGCCCACCCCGATTCCTCGGCGGCGAGCCGCTCCGCGCGGAGACTGAGTCCATAGCGGTCGTAGGTCGCTCGTGGGCCACCGACCTGGTCCGCAGTGTCGGCGAGCCGGTTGAGTGCCGCTGCCAGCTCTCGCAGAGGGGCAGGCCGAAGCGCATAGATACGTCGCTGGCCCGTGCGCTGGGAGGTGACGATGCCGGCGCGCTCGAGGGTCTGCAGATGCTTGGTCGTCTGTGGTTGGCGTGCCTCGGCGAGCTGGGCGAGGACGCCGACCGGGCGGGGCCGCTCGGCCAGCAGTCTCACGAGCCGCCAGCGGGCCGGGTCGGCCAGTGCGGTGAGGAGTGCGTCCATGGGCACATATTCCTTGCAGTGAATATTCTTGTCAAGGAATAATTACGGTGTCCACAACGTGAGCGTCGGGCCGCGCACTGTGACGCCCTTGGTGGTTTGCACGACCGAGCAGACCATCAATCATCAGGTCGGAAAGTTCGTCAGCGGAGACACCGCGGTCTGTCCGCAGGGTCAAGTGACGGCTGGCGGCGGTGCCGTCGCGACCGCACAGCATCGCGGGAAGCGGTGACACCCAGTTGCCGGCCGGACAGGTGGGATCGGCCCACATCGAGTGCCCGCCCTGACCCAGCCCCTGAGGCGGTCCAGGCCAGTCCAGCGTGCCCAAGTCCCGGCGGGGAAATATGGGTTGGCCGAGCCGCCGGCCGCGTGGCTTTGCCGGCAACCGGGGGCGGGGGTGATCTGCCAGGCCAGGCCAGGGCCGTTGCCTCGGCGAAGGAAGCCCGAACCGGTGCGTTGCAGCCGTCACGGCCGGCCCGGCGGGACGCTCACGTGAGCAGGCGCAGTGATGTCGCTGCGATGCCCAGTCGTACGCTCTGGCCCCAGGTCAGCTGCAGGGCATCGGCCTCCATTCCGTCGCCGAAGACCACGATCCGGTCCGACTCCACGGTCAGTCGCAGTCCTTGCTCCTGTTCCAGATGGCCGGAGATCCTTGAGGTTCCGGTCGCGGGCGATGGCCACGCCTCGCGCACGAACCACAGGAGTCGGCGGTCGCACGGAGCGGGCAGCTGTGCGGTGCTGCCGCGCTCCAGCCACAGGGAGCGCAGCCAGCCGGTGGCGCCGGTGCCGGTGCCGACGAGTACCCCGGAGGACGCCTGGGCCTCGCCCGGGCCTTCCTCGCCGTCAGGGCCCAGGCGGTAGCGGGCCGTCTGATGGCCGGGCGGGCCCAGGTAGATCTCGTTCAGTGCGAGGAGGCGCTGGGTGTCGTCGGCTACGGCTTCGACCATGGTCAGGTCCTCCGTCCGTCCCCCGGTGGTCGCGGCACGCAGAAGGCCGGCCGTGTCGGCGCAGCGGTGACGTACCAGGACTCCGGGGTTGCGTCCCGGGTCGGTGTCGATGCCGACCACCGGCTGCCCGGAGAGGTACTTCGCCGTGTTGGCGACCAGCCCGTCCTGCCCGACCACGACCACCACGTCTTCCGGCGCGAACAGGAAGCGGTCCAGGTCCGCCCGCTCGACCTGGGAGCTGCGCCAGGTGAGTGGTACCGCCGCCGCCACCTCCCGCAGCGCCTGCCGGGTCCGGTCGTGGCGGTTGACCACCTCGTCGATCGAGCGGCCCCGGCTGGACAGGAAGAACGCGGCTTGCCCGTGTGTCCCGTGCCGGTCGAGCAGTTCCTCGTACTCGGTCCTGCGGTGTACGAGCACCGCTCGCGGGGCCAGGCTCATGCGTCCGCCCCGGAATCCGGACGCCCGAGCCTGCCGAGGAGGCCGGTGAGGACGTCCGGGGTGAGCGTGATGCTCTCGATCCGCGGCAGGTTCTCCGCCAGCCGGGTCGCCGCCAGGGCGTACAGCGTGCCCGGGCCGGTCTCGCCGTGTACCTGCAGCCAGGCAGCCTGGGCCTCGGCACGTGCCGAGCCCGTCGCGCGTGCCGCCTCGGCGTCCGCGCGTGCCAGACGGACCTTGCGGGCCGCCTCGGCCTCGGTTCGTACGCTGTCGGCAGCCGCCTTCTCCTCGGCCTCGCGACGGGAGTTGATGCCGCGCTGCTCGACCAACTGCTCCTCGCGCCGGGCCAGTTCGATCTGACTGGCCAGTTCGTTCTCGGCGATCGCACGTTCACGCTCGACGGCGACAGCCCGCCGTTCGTAAGTGGCCCGGTCCGCCTCCTGCTGGATCTGCTCGCGGGCCGGGGTGCGCAGGGCGCGCTCCACCTCGGCTTCGGGCCGGATCGCGACGACGCGCACGGCCACCACTTCGATGCCGGTGGCCGGGAGCCTGGGCTCGGCGGCGAGACCGGCGGCGACGCTCCGCCGTACGGAGGCGACGCCGTCCACCAGGGCGACGGCCAGCGGGGTCCGGGCCAGCGCGTCGAGCGTGTGCTGCTGCGCGGTCTCGGTGAGGAGGGTGGAGATCTGCTCCAAGGGCGCGCCGCGCCAGCTCCCGGTGTCCGGATCGACGGAGAAGTCGAGCCGGTCCGCCGCCTCGGCCGGGTCGCTGATCCGGTAGGTGACGGTGGCCTGCACGGTGACGTCCTGGAAGTCGGCCGTACGGGCGTGGAAGGCCATGGCCAGCTCACGGTCGTCGACGGGTACTTCGGACAGCGCCGCCGACAGCGACCGGTACCAGAAGCTGAGCCCCCGGCCGTCATGGACGAGTCGGCCGCGCTTGTGGTGGCGGATGTGGGTGGTGGGCGCGGATCGCAGATGACGCCAGCCGAAGCGCCGGGTGATGTCGGCCATGGTGAACCCCCTCAATTTCGTCAACATGACGATAATCGTGAGTGCCGATATCGTCAAGAGGACGAAAAGAAGGGGGTCGTCGTGCACCCGAGGAGGGTCGTCCGATGGGCCGAGGCCGGAAGCCGGGAGGCTCCGGCCGCCCACGGTCCCGGTTGTGACGGACCGTGGGCGGACAGCCGGCGGATCATGCGGGCACCGGGACTTCCGGGGCTCTCCCGTCAGCCCGCGACGCGCGCCATCCACGCCTCGACCGCGTCCGACGAGCGCGGCAGACCCGCCGACAGGTTCTCGTGGCCGTCGGCCGTCACCAGCAGGTCGTCCTCGATCCGCACTCCGATGCCGCGCCACTCCTCGGGCACCGTGAGGTCGTCCGGCTGGAAGTACAGGCCCGGCTCCACCGTGAGCACCATGCCCGGCTCCAGCACGCCGTCGACGTACTCCTCGTTGCGGGCCTCAGCGCAGTCGTGGACGTCCAGGCCGAGCATGTGGCCGGTGCCGGCCATGGTGAAGCGGCGCTGCAGACCGAGTTCGTACGCGCGGTCCGCCGGGCCCTCGATGAAGCCCCACTCGACCAGCTTCTCCGCCAGGTACCGCTGCGCCGCCACGTGGAAGTCGCGGTAGGCGGCCCCCGGCTTGACGGTGGCCATGCCCGCCTCCTGGGCCTCGTACACCGCGTCGTACACCTTGCGCTGCACAGGCGTGAATGTGCCGCTGATCGGCAGGGTGCGGGTGATGTCGGCGGTGTAGAGGGTGTGCGTCTCCACGCCGGCGTCGAGCAGGAGCAGGTCGCCGGGGCGCACCGGTCCGTCGTTGTCGGTCCAGTGCATGATCGTGGCGTGGTCGCCCGCGGCGCAGATCGAGCCGTATCCGACGGAGTTGCCCTCCAGCCGAGCGCGGCGGAAGAAGGTGCCCTCGATCCACCGCTCGGAGGATGCGACCGCCCGCGAGAGCTCGCCGATGCAGTCGGTGAAACCGCGAACGGTGGAGTCGACCGCCTTGCGCATCTCGCTGATCTCCCACGCGTCCTTGACGAGGCGGAGCTCGCTCAGAGCCTCCTCGAGTTGGGCGTCGCGCTCCGCGTCGGTGGTGACGGCGGCCTCCAGCGCCGGGTCGACGCCGCGGACGATGCGGGTGGGCGCGTCCGGGGCGGCGGCCAGGTCGCTCGCCGCGGTGCGGACGTCGCGGCAGGACAGCCCGAGCGTGTGCTCGGACTCGGTCAGGGAGGAACGCCGGCCCATCCACAGCTCGGCGGTGTAGCCGAGCCAGAACTCGTCCGTGTCCCGGCCGTCCCGCGGCAGCTGGTAGCAGTACGCGTCGTGGCCGCCGTCCGGGCGCGGTTCGAGGACGAGCGCGCCGTCGCGGGCTTGGTCCCCGGTCATGTGGACGTAGCCGGAGTACGGGCGGAACGGGTAGGTATCGTCGTTCGAGCGGACCTTGAGGTTGCCGGACGGGATCACCAGCCGCTCGCCGGGGAAGCGCGCGGAGAGTGCGGCACGGCGGCGGGCCGCGTACGGAGCCTGCTCGTCGCGCGGGAGGTCGCGCCGTTCGGTGTTCGCCCAGCCCGTCTTCATCAGAGCGGACAGTTCTTCGGAGACCCCCGAGTAGAGGCCGTTCTTCCGACCCTTCGCCACGTCGTGCACCTTCTTCCGGATGGGTTCGACTGCCGCTCGAGGCCTCGGCGACTCCCGGACGGTACTGCGGGACGGCGCGACGATGAGGGTCGGTCGTGCCAGTGGCACTGATCGGCCATACTCGCCTCGCGGGCGCCGATAATGCGGTTCATGGCGAACACGAAACTGGGCGAGGCCCTACGGCTGCTGGGGATCGATCCAGCGGCGGGCCGCGTGTACCTGGCGCTCCTGGAACTGGCCCCCGCTCCGCTCGGTGCGATCGGGGCGGCGGCCGGACTGGACGGCGCCGAACTCGCCGCGGCGTACGGCGAGCTGGTCGATGCCGGGCTGGCGAGCGCCGCCGGAGAGGGAGCGGACGTGGTGGCGCCGGTGCCGCCCGCCGCGGGCCTGGAGATCCTCGCCCGGCACCGGGCGGCGGAGCTGGAGGAGTCGCGTATCAGCGTGGGCGGTGCGTTCGAGACGTTCCGACGCCAGCGTCTCGCGGCGTACAACGACAACCTCGTCGAGGTGGTGACCGGTGACGCCATCGGCCCGCGGATGCGCCACGCGTGGGCCAGCGCCCGCGAGCAGATCCGGCAGCTGGACTCGCCGCCGTACTTCCCGCTGGCCGGCGCCACCGACGATGCACTGGCGACACTCGCCCGCGGCGTGACGCAGCGGGTCGTCTACTCGAAGGCGTCGCTGGAGATGCCCGGGCAGCTGGAGACGGCCATCGAACCGTGCATCGAGGCCGGCGAGCAGGCCAGGGTGGCGCCGTCGGTGCCGGTCAAGCTGGTGGTCATCGATGAGGCGTACGCGCTGGTGTCCCTGTCGATCAGAGAGGCGGACGTGCACAACACGATGCTGGTGGTACAGCCGTGCGGCCTGCTCTCGGCGCTGATCGCCCTGTTCGAACAGACCTGGCAGGCAGCCCTGCCCCTGCACGGCCGCGCCACCCGCCCGGCCGGCCTGCCGCCGGCCGACCGTCGGCTGCTCCGCCTCCTCGCCGGAGGCGCGAGCGACGAGGTCATCGCCCGTGAACTGGGCGTCAGCCGACGTACGTTCTTCCGACGGCTCCAGATCCTGATGGCCCGTCTGGGCGCTGAGAACCGCTTCCAGATGGGCCTCCAGGCGCAGCGCTGTGGCTGGCTGTGAACGGGGACCAGCCTGCGCGGTGGCGAAGACGGGCCCGGCGGTCCGCCGGGCCGAGCCGGGGAGCCCCTGGAGTTCTGGGTGACGCCCGATGGTCGAACAGGGCCAGGCCGTGCATCCCCGGCCGAGGTGTCAATCGCGGTGTCAGCCGGGGCAGCCGGCGCTCTTCGGCGGCAGGGGACGCCGTCCACGAGGCGGGCGTCGACGAGCCTGTCCGTGCACGAGGATCCGGACGTGCAGGCGCCATGACCGGTAGGAGACCAGCATCAGAGGCGGGGCCTCGGCGGCGGTGATCCGCCGGCACGTGCCGGCGGATGCCACGCGTCAGGCCGCGCACCCGACCATGGTCCAGGCGTTGACCCGGCGCCGCACCGCCGACTCGAACGGCTCGGCACCGACCTGAGCAGCTCAGGGACGCGCTTCGGGTCCACGCTGCGTGATTTCGTTCTTCCCCCGGACTCAGAGCCTGCTTACGCTCGGACCGCTTCGGTGCGAGGCGATGTGCTTGTTCCCGGCCCGGTGAGGCGGTTGCGATGCCTGGATGGATGGACTTGGTGTACACCACGGCCGGCGGTGTTGTCGGCGCCGCGGTGACCAACTACCTCTCCATGAACCAGGAGCGCCGGCAGCTGCGCGCAGCGGTCATGCAACAGCTCCTCCGCGTTCAAGCGGTGCGCGACAGGGCCTGCGACATCATGCCGAACCGGAGGGAGAGCCCGTCGCGGCACTCGGTCGGGGCACGACTCCTGGTCACGGCCCGTTTTGGCGTCACGGCGGTTCTGGAGGACGGCAGTCACGCTGAGCACGCCCAGCGGGAAGCGATCTCAGATCTTGTGGTGGCCGCGCTCTCGGCCGGCATACCCCGCGGGGTCTTGGACTTTGCCGGGGGCGGGGAGGAACGTGCCTTGCAATGCGAGGTCATCGGAATGGTCGATCTCCGCCTGGGTGGTGTCCTGGGTGAGTCCCTCGAAGAACTCATGACGCAGTGTGAGGAATATCGCCAGGCGACAGCCCAACACCTGCTCCGGGCGCTGTGGCACCCATGGCAGACGCGGTTGTGGATGCGCGTGCGCCTTCGCGTGTTGCGTCAAAACGCCGCCGCGCTCCATCGCCGACAAGAAGCGGCGATGTCCGTCCTGGCTCAGCCGGAGCACATCAATGCACTCGCACAGCTACTCGGCGCTCCCCTTTCGGATCGCGACCCAGAACGCGTCGACAACCCGCGACTTCCGGATTAGACAACGCAACCGAGCCGTCACCCCTCTGCTTGACGTCGCGCCGTGACTTCGCGACATGAACGGCACCCGCCGGGTGCGGCAGCCATCAGACTGCGCGCCGCCGAGCCAAGGGCTGAAGGGCGGACGCCGAGCGTCGCTGTCCTGGCTGAAGCCGCGTATCCGTGATAGCCCTTCGCGTGGAGCAGTCTTGGTAAGGCAAAGTGTTCAGATGAAGAAGCGGCAGAAGATATGTCTCAGCGTTCGCGTCGATACTGACGAGACGCCGGAGAAGCCGGTCAAGGCTCTGGAGCAGGTCGCCGCGAGCGTCGGACGAGCGTTGAACTGCACCTTTGCCGAAGGTGAGTTCCAACGGTGGTACGCACAGGTCGCGGACGTCTTCGGCCTCAGACTCTCCGTGGCCGGTGTGGGTGGCATCGGCGGCAAGTCGGTGGCCAAACTCGTCGGCGCAGTCGCCGAGAAGGGCTTCCGCTACGCCCCGGACGGCAGCGACCATGTCGAGTACGACCGAGTGGACATCAGCGCCTACATGGTCGATCTGCTCACCATCCGCACCGGGCTCGAGTGGTACCAGCCCACCCCCGAAGACCTTGCCGCCGAACGCGGAGCAGCCGGCAGATTCGATGACTGGCTCGGGCAAGTCGGCCCGCAGGGATGGACCAGAGACGACGAAGAAAAGTTCGGCGACTGGTAATGCGGACTTTCACGGCGAAGGACGGTGGCCGTACCCGCGTGGCCAGCGGGGGCCCGGGCGGTGATCCTGCCGGCTCGTGGAGAGAATGACGGATAGCCTGAGGCGTCCGCCCGAACACCAGCCGGTCCGGATGCCGCTCGCGCTCCGGATTCCGAACTCGAACGCTGGACCATCGGCAGCAGCGGCTCGACTACTGCCCACAGCTCGTCGTCGGCTTCCCACGGCTTCGGCCGCACCGTCCCACACCCCCGGATCTTCAACCCCGGAGCGATCCGACCACCTCGAAGATCATTCTGTTAGGAGTTCTCAGAGGCCCCGAACAGTCGGCGGAGGGCGCCTCGTCCGCGCTTCGGGCGGTAGTCGAACGGGATGCTTTCGGGCGGGCGGGCCGGATCGTCCTGCGGGTGGGTCCGGCGGAGCGCGGCCTCGAACTCCTCCTCGGTCCGGGCCTGCCAGAGCGGCATGAAGTACGGGTTGCCCCCGGTGCCCCACACCGCCCCGGTCCGCTTGAGGACGATGGTGGGCCCCAGCCCCATGACGAACGCGGCCTGATCGCCCATCAGGTACGCGTCAGGTTGCGGTGACACGGAGAAGGCGAAGCCGATGTCGACGACGCGCCCGTCGTAATGACGCCATCCGTGCCGATCCTTGAGCCAGGCGACCAACGTGTTCTCCGCGAGCATGCGGCCGATGATGTCATTGGACGCAGGATTCGAGAAGTCGGCGGCCTGGCGGGTGCGAGGCCGGTGGCAGCGCCACGCGAGGGACCGCAGGTGCCTGCGGTGCGTGGGCGGCGGAGGGGTCGTGGTGGGGTTGCGCGGCAGTGCAATGGGTTGCACCATGCCGTCTCGGCGTCCGCCGGCCGCCGCAGGCCGGGCTTCATGCCGGGCTGGTCATTGCCGATGGGTAGTACATCACCAAAACGAGGCTCTGAATGGCCTGGCGTCGTCTCTTGAGTCACATGAGGCAACTCCCATCGCTCCGGTGCCCTTTCCCAGCACCGAAAGTGTCCTCGTCGCGCGAAGACCTCGAACAACCCCGGAGCGATCCAACCACCTCGAAGATCATTCTGTTAGGAGTCTCTGCCAGTCGTTGCGGACCACGTACGGGATCTTGAGACCACGAGCAGCCCATGGCAGGCTCATGCCGCATGATCGATGAATTCGCGAAAGACAACCTGCACGGGAGACTGCGGCGGGACCGCGAGGCGCTGCTCTGGAAACTCGACGGCTTGTCCGAATACGACGCCCGTCGGCCTTTGACAGCGACCGGGACCAACCTCCTCGGCCTGGTCAAACACGTGGCCACCGTCGAGGCCAGGTACTTCGGAGAGGTCTTCGACCGCCCTTCCCCGGAACCGCTGACCCGGTGGCAGGACCACAACGGCAGTGATCTGTGGGCGACCGAGGACGAGACCCGCGATCAGATCATCGGGTTCTACCGGCGCACGTGGGAGCACTCGGACGCGACGATCAACGAGCTTCCCCTCGACGCCCCCGGCCACGTGCCGTGGTGGCCGGAGCCTTATCCGAACACGAACCTGTTCGCCATCATGGTCCATGTCCTCGGCGAGTCCAACCGGCATGCCGGGCACGCCGATATCCTGCGCGAGGGCCTCGACGGCCGGACCGGGGTGCGCGCCGAACACGAGAAGCAGATCGACGAGGAAGCCCGTGCGGCCTACTGCGCGAGGATCGAGCAGGCCGCCAGGTCGGCCGCACCAATCAAGGCTTAGAGGTTGTCTCACGCGACTTGATGCTCGTGCGGCATGCCGCCGGGGGAGTGGTGGGTGCGCCAAAAGGGGGGATCGCTGACCGGGCCGAACCCGGTCGACCGCGGCGACAGGCAGCAAGCTGCACGTGCTGTCCGATGTCCAGGGCATCCCGCTCGCCGTCGCCGTGCCGGCGCGAACATGCGCGACAGCCTCGCCCTCAAGCCGCTCATCCGCGGCATACCCGCCGTCCGGTCCCGCCGGGGGACCACGGTGGCGCCGACCCGTCAAACTCCGCGCGGACAAGGCGTACTTCTCCGCCGAACACCTGGCCCGGCTGCGCGAGCGCGGCTCGTCGCGCGCATCGCGCCCGCCCGGCATCGAGTCCGGCCAACGTCTCGGTCGGCACCGCTGGAAGATCGAACGGTCGATCGCCTGGCTCTTCGGCCACCGCCGCCTCACCGTCCGATAGGAACGAAAGGGCTCGCGCTTCCTCGCCTTCCTCGGCACTGCGTGCCTGGCTGACCTCCATTGCCGGGTCGATGACGGAGGTGCTGCGGTTGGTGGATCCGCTTATGGGGTGTCACACGGGCCTGGCAGGCTGCTGTCCATGACGGATGATCCCATCGAGACACAGACACCGAAGCGCCGTATCACGGATCCGGCAGAGGCCCTCGCAGCGCTTGAGCGCGCTATCCCAGGTTTGGTCGACCATCGCCGAACAGCGCCGGCTGTGCTCGACTGGGCCTTGGTCGAGGAGGGCTTGGGCACCGCACTGCCATCCGACTACAAGCACCTCGCCGAGTGGTACCCGACGTTCGCCATCGGCGACTACATTCTGGTGAGCCTGCCCGAGCCAGGCGAAGAACACCTCGTGCACCGTGGCTTTCAGAGCACGCTGGAGGTACTTGTCGACGCTTGGCTGGAACCCGATCTCGACCTGCCGGCCTATCCCGCACCGGGTGGCCTTCTGCCGTGGTCGGAGTCGGACGAGAGTGACAAGTTCATGTGGAGCACCGCTGGAGAGACCCCGCAGGAGTGGTTCGTCACCGTGGCGGGTCGCGGCGGAGCTTGGTGGCACGATGAGGGCGGGGCAGTGCAGTTCCTGGCCGAACTCTGCGACAACACACTGGAACCCTGGGGCCTGCGCATTTTCGACCCCGAGGTGACGCCCTGCTGAACTGCGGCTCAGAACGTGATCAGCAGGTCAGACGGCGGTGGCAGATGCGGGCTGCGGCTATGCCTACGAAGGCGAGGAAGTGTTCCGGCTTGTGTTCGTAGCGACGGTGTAGTCGGCGGCAGCCGGCCGGCCAGGGCACGGCCCTCTCCACAACCCATCGGTGGCGGCCGAGCCTCTGTGAGGACTGGATGCCCTTGTGGGCGATGCGGTGGCGGATCCCGCGCTTGCGGAGCCGTCGGCGCAGGTGGTCGTAGTCGTAGCCCTTGTCCGCGTGAAACTTTCCAGGCCGCCTGCGGCGCGGACCTCGACGAGAGCGGATGGGCGGGATCCCGCGCACGAGCGGTTCCAGACCCTGGCTGTCGAGCAAGTTGGCACCGGAGATGCCCAGAGGCAAAGGCAGCCCGTTCCGGTCGGTGATCGGGTGGATCTTCGATCCCCGGTGCGTTCAGATGAAGACCAGGGCGGCCAGGCCGAGGTAGATGCCACCGGTCAGGTATGGCAGCCGGCGGGCACGGCGCGGTGTCCCGCGGAGCCGTCTGGTGAGTGCGGCGCCTATGAGTGCGTAGCAGAGGTCCAGCGCGAGGGCGATGGACAGGAAGACCATGCCGAGTACGAGCATGCGTGCGCGACTCTCCGATGGAGGCAGGCCGGTGGGCAGGAACTGGGGGAGGAAGGCAAGGAAGAACAGGACGACCTTGGGATTGAGCAGGTTGACGAGGATGGCGTCGCCGTAGAGCCGGAGCAGTCGGCGTTGCGGGGGCCGTTCGGTGCCGACAGCGGGTGGCGGGTCCCGGTGCAGCGTCCGTACGCCCAGGTAGGCGAGGTAGCCGGCGCCCGCGTAGCGCAGGACGATGAGGGCGAGCGGGTGGTCGGCGACGAGCGCGGCCAGTCCGCAGACGGCGGCGATGACGTGGAGGAGCGTGCCGGTCTCCACGCCGAGGGCCGAGACGATGCCGGCCCGGCGTCCGTCCTGCACGCTGCGCGTGACGATGTAGATCAGGTTGGGTCCGGGCACGGCGACCAGGACCAGCGAGGCCAGGGCGAAGGCGGCGAGGGAGGTCATCCGCGTTCCAGTGCCGTGTGCAACAGGCCGAGGGGCGGGGCACCGAGGTCGAACAGGGCGCCGTGGAACCGGCGGAGTGAGAAGGCGCCGCCCCAGCGTGCCCGGGCCTGCTCGCGCAGATCGAGTACGGCGAACTTGCCCCAGGTGTAACGGCCGTAGGTGGGGTCGAACAGCCCGCGCTCGGCCTCGTGCAGGGCCGCGGGACCGGCCAGCGAGACGTCCTCGGCGAACCGCGCCGCCGCGTCCGGAAGGGTCATGGCTCCGGTGTGCAGTCCGATCGCGCAGGCGAAGCGGGTGACCCTGCGCAGCGCGTCCTGGGCGACGGCGACGGCGACGCGTGGGTCGCCGTCGCGGAATCCCTGTTCCAGGGCCAGCTCCTCGCAGTAGTGGGCCCAGCCCTCGATGAAGGCCTCGGAGTGCAGCGTGCGGCGGACGTCGGTCGTCGCCCGGCGCAGCGCCCTGCCGTGGCTGGCGTGGCCGGGTGCCACCTCGTGGATGGCCATGTTGGGCATCAGGGTCCGGTTGAAGCCGGTCGACAGCCACTGGTTGCTCTCGGCCCCGTTCCAGCTGTGGTCCGGGAGGGTGACGCGGAAGCTGCTGGGTGCGTCGGCCTCGTGGGGCGCGGACGCGAAGAGGCCGGCCAGCGCCCGGCGCTGTGATGCGGGCATCGGCCGGACGTCCACTTCGACGTCGTGGTGGGGCACCAGATCGTGCCGGGCGGTCCAGGCGACCGTCTCGTCGACGAGCGCGGCGAACTCGTCCAGCAGGCCGTCGGCGTCGGGGTGGTCGGCCTGGAGGGCCCGTACGGTGTCGGCGGGTGCGGCCTTGGGGTCGATGCGGCGCAGCGAGTCGTCGAGCAGGGCACGCAGGCGGTCCCGTTCCGCGTCCACCCTGGCGGTCATCGCGGTGAGGTCCACGGTGCAGGCCTCGGCCGCGCCGAGGAGCCGGGCGAGTGCGGGGCCGCCGAGCGCGGCCGATGGCCGGCCTTCACGGGCGGCTCGCTCCAGGTGGGTCAGGAGCCGGGCGTGTGCCCGTTCGGCGGCGGCGTGGACGGGGCCGCCCCGGGGGTCGAGAAAGGCGGCCAGTCCGCGGGCGAGCGGGAGCGTGGCGTCGGCCAGCGCCGCGGGCACGCGGTCCAGTGCCGCGATCGCCGCGTCCACGGCGTCCGGCCAGCGGCGCAACTGGGCCGACCGGGCGGCGTCCCGCTCGGGCTGGGGCGCGTAGGGGCGGTCGTAGCCGGACAGGTCGAGGTTCTCGATGTGCCACAGCGGGTTGCTCCGGTGCAGTTCGAGCTCGCCGAAGCGGACCCGGAGGGCTTCCTCGGCAGCCGCCGCGTGCGCCTCGTCGTGCGGGTCCGCGTAGGGCTCGGTGCCGGCGGGGCCCCCGAGGGCGGCGAGAGCACGCCGGACTCCGTCCGGAGACAGGTCCTGGACGGCTCCGTCGTACTCGTGCCTTCCCGCGCCGTCCCGCGCGGCGAAGACGGACAGGTCACAGATGGCGGTCAGCCGGGGGTCGAGGACTGAGGTGGATGTCATGCCGTTAGCCTCGGTCGGCGGCGGCTCGTACTGCCGTGCCAATGGAGGGGAAAGTGGACCGGAATCTCGAGGTGTCCGAGCCGGCCGGGCTGATCGACCTGCTGGGCGACTGGAGTTCGGCCGAGGGCCCGCTCTACCGGCGGCTCACCGATGCGTTCGTCCGAGCCGTACGGTCCGGGGACCTGCGCACCGGTGACCGCCTTCCGTCCGAGCGGCGGCTCGCCGACGCACTCTCGGTCAGCCGGGCGACGGTGGTCGCCGTCTACGACGCACTGCGCGCGTCGGGCCTGGTCGAGACCCGCCGGGGCAGCGGCACACAGGTGTCGGGAGGCGCCGTCGTCCACCGGGTGCCTGTGGACGGGCGGGTGCGCGGCGGCCGGGCCGGCGGGGTCATCCAACGGCTGGTGGCACAGCCACCGAACCTCATCTCCCTGGGGCAGGCGGCCGAGGCCGGCGGTCCGGATCTGGCCCGGGCGTTGCTCGACCTCGTCCGTGAGGACCTGCCCGGGCTAATCGGTGACGCGGGCTACCACCCGGCCGGGCTACCCGCGCTGCGGGCGGCGATCGCCGCCCACCACACCGCGCACGGGCTGCCGACCACGCCGGACCAGGTGGTGGTGACGACCGGCGCCACGCAGGCCGTCACCCTGAGCGCCCAGCTGTACCTCGGGCGCGGGTCGACCACGATCGTGGAATCCCCCGGGTGGCCGGGCTGCCTGGATGTCTTCAGGGCGGCCGGCTCCCGGCTGGTCGGCGTCCCGCTGGACCCGGACGGCATCCGGATCGACCGGCTTGCCGCCGCACTCGCCGAACACCGGCCCGCGCTGCTCTACGTCATGCCCACCTACCACAACCCGACCGGCACCCTGATGTCCGCCGGACGCCGTCGCCGGGTCGCCGAGCTCGCCGCCGAACACGGCGTCACCGTCCTTGAGGACAGCGCCCACGCCGCGGCTCTCGCTCCGGGGCAGGCTCCGCCGCCGATCGCCGCGAACCCCGCCGGGGGAACGGTGCTGACGGTGGGTTCACTGTCCAAGGCGGTCTGGGGCGGCCTGCGGATCGGTTGGATCCGCGCGCCGCAGGACACCGTGGCACCCCTGGCCCGCCTCAAGGCGCTGGGCGACCTCGGCAGCCCCGTCCTCGACCAGGCCCTCGCCGCCCGCCTGCTGCCCGAGCTCCCCGCCCTCGCACCCGAACGGGACCGCATCCTCCGAGAGCGGCTTGCCACCATGACCCGGCTGCTGGCCCAGCAGCTTCCGGACTGGCGCTGGCAGGAACCGCAAGGAGGCTCCGTCCTGTGGATCCGGCTGCCGCCGGGCACGGATGCCCAGATCTACGCGCAGCTGGCACTGCGCCACGGCGCGGAGGTCATCCCCGGTGCCACGATGGATCCGACCGGCACCCACGACAACTACCTCCGCCTCCCCTACTCCTTCGCCCCGGAGACCGCGGCAGAACTCGTCGGCCGCCTCGCGGCAGCCTGGGCCGCGATCTAGTCGGGTTCGTCTGGGCTCCCGTTCGGGCATAGTCCTGGACTCCGGGCGAGAGCCGTGCGCTGGGCCGGAATGAGCCGGCCGTGCTGGGCTGTGTCGTTGATTCCCCGACCTCGTCGCGGCGGCCGTCGAGTAGCTGCCTGCTGGCCGGGCCGCCCTCATCGCCACGTCCACGCCTCCGCTCCAGCACGGGGATTCGAGCTCCGGAGCTCCGTGGTGGAGAACCTTTGCGGACCACGTGATCGGCGTCGGGTACTGACCTCTACGATCGGCTTCCTTCGCCCGGCCCCTCATGGGTGCCGGGCTCAGTCAGCCGCAGCCGTCTCACCTCGCCCGCCGCCCTGCTTGCAGGGATGGGCAGGCTGCCCGGGCCGGCGTCCTCCGACACCGTCGCAAGTCCAGTGCGTCAGCCTGCGGCTCGCCTGTCGGCGGCCGGCGGGCCGAGCACGCGATGGGTGCCTGCGGGCAGGTGAGCTGCGGGTGTCATGGTGTGGTGGAGGGCGTGGGCGAAGTCGGTGGTGGCGGGGTGGCGGCCGTAAGGGTCGTAGGCGAGGGCGGCAGCCAGGACCGCGGGCAGGTCCGTCCACCTGGCGGCGCCGCGGCCGGCCTTGGCCACCCCTTCGAGAGGGTGCGGCTCACGGCGGCGTGGGGGAGCCGTGACGTCTTGGACGCGGTGCTGGTCCATGGGCGCCGGACCCTGGCGACTTTCTTCGACCAGGCCCCGCGAATCGACCTGGGGTACCCCGGAGGTCGGGCGGTCATCCCCGTTCCCACGCCTGTTGCCCGGGCGGTTCAGCCCGGCCAGAGTCGCGTGCGCCTCATGGGCCTCGCCCGGGTACGGGCCCAACGCCGTGGCGATCAGGCGGTCGAGGTGCGAAAGGCGACCCACAAGCCGGCTGTAGGCCGCCTTTCGGCGAGCGGCTGATCTTCTTGGCACCTGGTGCGGCTATTCGTTCACGGTTGGCAATACGCAATGGCTGTACCAACACCGTCGTTGATGGGGTTGGTGTTCTGGAACTGAACGATCCAGCTGTCGTAGGGGGTGGTCACGGTTGCCTGCTGGGAGGAAATCGGGATGATGTAGGCCCCCCCGTAGAACCCGCCGGCGACTGCCTTTTGGCCGGGTTGACAGGTTGCTGTGTCAGCAGCGATCGGGCCGCCCGCTACAACCCGGGTTCCCGGCCCCTGGGTAGGAATGGTGTTGACGGTCCCGGTGGCTCCGGTGGCTCCGGTGGCTCCGGTCGCCCCCGTGGCTCCGGTGGCTCCGGTCGCCCCCGTGGCTCCGGTGGCTCCGGTCGCTCCCGTGGCTCCGGTGGCTCCGGTCGCACCCGTTGCGCCATCGGCACCCGGCTGACCGTCCGCACCGTCCACGCCGGTCGCACCCGTGGCTCCGGTCGCACCCGTCGGGCCGGTGGCTCCGGTCGCACCCGTGGCACCCGTCGCTCCGGGGAGACCCTGCTGGCCCGTAGCGCCCGTAGCGCCCGTAGCGCCCGTAGCGCCCGTGGCCCCGGTCGCGCCGGTGGCGCCGGGGTTGCCCCCGTCGTCGCACTCGTCGTCGCCGTGGGGCCCGTCGAGCCGGGCGTCCGCTCCCCACGGATCGTCGTGGTCCTCGTCGCAGCCGTCACCCGGAGGGTTTGCTGCGCGGACGGACTGCGTGGCGTGGATGTTCTGGCCTACGGCGAGTGTGGGGGTGGCGACTCCCATCAGCACCAGGGCCAGCGAGGCGAGGGTTCCGCCGGTCAGCCAGCTGCTCCGCCGGGGCAACGGGCCGAGTCTGGACCCGGTGCTGTGCTCGGGGCTCATGTATGCCGCTCCTTCTCGTACCGGATCGAACGATGCCTAGTGGGATTTTCGGATCACTTCGGTCATCGTGGAGATTGCGATCACGAGAGAGTGGGACGCCTCGCGGACGCGTCAACGGATCGGACCAGTGGTACGCCCACGAATGGGTGCTGACCGGGTGACGGGCGCGGCCCGGCACCGCCGAGCCGGCCGAGTCTGACCCATCCAGGGTCCGTGGGCCCGATATTGCGGTTACCCTGCCGGCGTCGCCGGAGCCAGGGGCTGCACGGGAACGGTCCCGGCCAGGGGAGCGGGGGTGCGCTGCTGCCCGTTCTATCGCTTGCCCGCCAGGGCAGACACGGATCTGATCTACGCCCATTACGGGCCAAGTTCGGCAAGTGCGCGGAGTTGGTCGGGGTGGAAGTGGTCGCGGGGTTCTTTTTGGTTGGCGATCCACACGCCGGTGCGGTGCTCGCCGCCGTGCGAGGGACAGCTCGTAGACGAGCGGCGCTTCGTACAGGTCGCGTTCCTTGCGGGTCCTCGGTGGCGCTCCCTCCAGATCCGGGGCCTGGCGGTCATGTACGGCTGGCGCATCGCCGGGATGACCTCCTATCGACAGTCCGTACTTCCCGCAGTGAGCCTCGGCGAGTACGGGTAGGGATTGGGGATTGGTAGGTGGCGTAGATGGTGATCGGGCCGTGGCCGTACCACAGGGCGAGTTGGGGCGCCGAGGTGGTGGAACGGACATCGAGCTGCCACAGCTGGACCTCGTCCTCCAGTGAGCAGACCGCGACCACAGGTCCGATGTGGCCGGCGGCCCGTCACTCCCTCACGGTCTGGATGAGCAGGTCCAGGGTCGGCAGGAGCATCAGCACCCCCGGGCGAGCCGGAGCGCGGCCGTGGCCGCCATGAACGCCTTGCCGGTCCCGTACGCCACCACCGTCGCCCTCAGCCCCGCCAGTGGAATCCGCTTCCCCAGCGGAATGTCCAGTCCGCGTACGGCTGCTTCGACGGCTCTTCCTGGTGCGGCCGAAGGATGATCGTGTGGGTGCGAGGCATGAGGGCTCTCTCGTTACCCGGTTGCGGAGGCGTGCAGTTGGATGTCGGTGAGGTTCCATGTGGGCTTGCCGTTGGCTGGGGTCTGTCCAATCCGCAGTCGGGAGCAGGCGACGAGTCCCACCCCTTCGTCGTGGTGGAGCGCCAGCATGAGCAGGGGGCGGAGGGAGGGGATGCCGGAGTTTTCAATCTCGCGTATGTGGTGCTCGTCAGCTGTGGCGATGCGGAGGTTCCTGAAGACCCGGATGAGCCGCATGAACTCGACGCCCTCGAAGTGAACTCCGAGGTCGGGCTCCGTGCCCGTTCCCCTGCCCGACAGGAGGAGCTGGGAGTGGCCGATTCCGTACTGCCACACGGTGAACGTTCGGGCACTGCCCCAGCTGATGATCTTCGACATTCGATACTCCAAGGAATTCGGCAAGGCGGATGGTCCGCTGGGCGGTTGATGATCTGTGGCTGATTGTCGGTTCCCGGTTCCCGGTTGCCGTCTATGGTCGCGACCCGGGTCGATTTGCTTCCTGCGATCACGCCGGCTACGGGCAGCGTGGGCTGCGCACCGGTGCTCCGCAGAAAGTTTCGTGCCGGTGCGGTGCGCGTTTCACTGACGAGTGCCCATGATCGAGGACACGGGGCGCGAGTGCGGGAGTGGGAGCCACCCAGCTCGGCGAGCGCGGCGAGCTGCCCGGGGTCGAGGCGGTCGCGGCGGGCTTTCTGCTTGGCGATCCAGGCCCCAGGCCGGTGCTCACCGCGATCTGGGAGCCTCTCATCGCTGTCTTCACGGTCGCCTTGCGGGCCCGGACGGCCGCTTTCACACCGAGCTCGCCGAGCCGAGCCGCGAATGCCTCGACATCCCGGAAACCGACGGCGGAGCATCGCGGGTACTCGCCGCGCAAGGGCACGGAAGAGAGTGCTAGGCGGCCTCGTTCCGCGACTAAGTGTCGCCATTCGGATACTTTGGGCTGATGCGAGCCGACCTCGGGGAATGAGCGATTATGGCGACGGTGCTGGTGACGGGCGCGACAGGGAACGTCGGTTCGAAGGTCGCCACGGAGCTGTGTGCGCGGGGCATTTCGGTCCGTTCCTTCGTCCGTGACCTGGATCGTGCGGCCGCCGTTCTCGGCGGCAAGACCGAGATGGCGCACGGCGACTTCGCAGAGCCGGCGTCTGTCCGGCGGGCGCTCGACGGTGTCGAGCGGATGTTCCTTCTCTGCGCGAACGACCCCAGGCAGGTGGAGTACGGGACGAACGCGATCGACGCGGCAGCGGCCGCGGGTGTCCGGCAGGTGGTCATGCTGTCCACGATTGGGGCAGGGGCCGGTTCCTCGACGGTCTTCTTCGACCAGCACGGCCGCATTGAGGAGCACCTGCGCGGCTCGGGCATCCCGGCGGTGGTGTTGCGCTCAAGCCACATGATGTCGAACATCCTCGGTTCTGCCACGACCATCCGGCAGGCCGGCCGCTTCTTCCTCCCCGCCGGTGACGCGCGAATCGCAATGGTCGATCCGCATGACGTCGCCACCGCCGCTGCCGCGGTGCTGGTCACGTCCGGGCATGACGGCCGGACTCACGTGCTCACCGGCCCGGAGGCGATCACCTACGCCGAGGTCGCGCGGCTGCTGTCGAATGTCCTGGGCCGCCCGATCGAGTACGTGGACGTCCCGGACGACGCGGCGGTCGCGGGGATGGCCCAGGCCGGCCTGCCGCAGTGGATCGCGGAGCAGGTGGTGGACGTTTTCGAGGCGCTGCGCGGCGGTGAGAACGCGTCCACCACCAGCTCGGTGCGGGAACTGACGGGCCGTGAGCCGCGCGGCTTCGAGGAGTTCGCCCGCTGGGCGGCCCCCTTGCTGGTCGGCGAATAACACCTCCTCAGCGCCGGCAGGACGCCACGAGCCCGCCCAGGCGCTGCGCCGTGGCGCTGGTGCGCAGACGGGCAACGCTTGATACGCATCGCCCTGGCCATGACGAGATCCGATGCTGCTCGAACACACTCGTCTTGACCCCGTCGTTCTCGGCTGCCAGTGGTACCTCTTCGACGCCGAGGGGATGATGCCGCCGCCCACCCGCGAGCTCCTTCGCAGACCTCATCGCCGGAACGTGCCCGGTGCCCGGGCTGGGGCCGATGTCAGACTCGCCTCGTAGCGTCGAAGGCGCGGGTACGGATCGGGACCGCTGAGGACGTGAGGAGCAGGCCATGGGCGAGATCAGCGTTGACAGGCAGCACCTTGACCGGCCGCTGGCCGACAGCGCGAGCACGTACGGAGCCCCCTACCAGCAGGCTTTCGCCGAGCTCGCCGAAGCGCGTCGCGGCCGGCCCGTCGCCGAGATCCTTCCGCTTCTCCGCCGGGCCGCCGACGAGGCACTGCTGGGCTTCACGGACGCGGACCCCCGCGAACAGGCAGAAGCCATCAGCGCGGGCGAGCCGTACGCCCTGCGCGTCACGGTGGCCTGACCGCGCCCGCGCAGGACGTCCCGCCATGGGGTGGGTCAGGCCCTGCGCCGGCCACGGCCGGCGTCGGCAAGGGCCTCGGCGAGCTGGTCGTGGTTCATCGACGAGCGGCCCGGGATGCCGGCCGCGGCCGCCTTCTCGTACAGCTCGGCCTTCGGCACCGACACTAGCTCCCGGCCTTCGGCTGCCCGGCCGGAGCGCGCCCGCTTCCTTGGGGCCGGCTTCTTCCCCCCGGCACCGCCCGGGCGCTGGGGAAGGCGGCCTTGTCCCGGTGCCCTTGAGACTCCTGGCCCGCTCCACGCCGGCGCGCAAGGCCGCCATCGGGTCGACGGCGCCGGTCGGCTCCGCCGCCGGTTCGGCCTTCTCCACCACCTCCCTGGCCGCCTTCGCCTGCACCAGGGCCTGGACCCGGTTCCCATCCTGCCGAGCGGCGAGGGGGATCCGCGCCGCTCTGTCACCGGACGTGCTGCTACTGGATGAACAGGCTCATGCCGGGAGCGGGTCGAACGACCTGCCCCGGCGGGACGGCGCCCGTCACGTGCCCGTCGCAGTTGGGGCCCGACCACACGAAGGCGGTCTCGTCCGTGAAGTTGGCCACCTCCGAGGGCACGAAGTCGCCCAACGGATAGCAGCCGGACGGGTCGTGCACCGGCGCCCGATCGATGAACAGCACCCCTTCCGCCGCCTGTGCCGTACCCGGCGCCGCCAGCGCCATCGTCAGCGCCGCCGCGCACGCCCCCAATACCCGCGCCACTCGTCGTGTCTCGCGCATCCCGGTCCACCTGCCTCTTTCATCTTGCCGCAACCATTGCCGTCACTGAGGGTAGGACAGTACTACTCACTGTGAGGGGATGTGTGGAGGTGAAATAGGGGACGCGTGAAATGCCAGGAGACCTCGCTGTGCCGGCCGTGTCCGGCGCGGCGAGAGGGTCGGCCTTCGCACTGCCGCTGGCCCCCTGCTGGACGACCGGCCGTGTCGGGTTTCAAGTCGTCGGCGACAGCAGGATCGAGGGGGGAGCGGGCACGACAGCTCGCACGCCGATGCCCCGGCGGTCGAGGACCAGCCCGTCACCGACGGGGCGACCGCGTCCCTCACGCGGGTGGAGTACATCCCGGCCGATGAGCACGTTCAGCCGTACGTCGGCGGGTTATCGGCGTGTAGGCCGACAGCCCGAAGGATCGCCGCCGGCGGCGTTCTCTGCCTGGGCCTCAGCCCGTGGCGTCCTTGAGGACCTCGGCAACGAACTCGCAGACGTCGGACTGCGACACCTCACCTCCGCGCCCGCGAGCCAAGGCCTCGACCGCTGCTCCGCGCAATTGCGTGCTCGCTCAAGGCCCGCAGCGACGGGGGCCGTCAACTTGGGCTGCCGGTCTAGGTGATGCCGGCCCGGAGGAGGGGTTGAGCGGAGTGAATTCCATGTCGCAGGCGAACCAGGCCGCCGGGGGCTTCCAGAGCAGCAGGTCGGTCTCCTGCTCCACCGCGCCGCGGGCTCCCACCGGCCGGTCGTCATCGCCTCGAACGCCGCCGTGTGCACCGTGGATGACGTGCTCACCAGCAATTCAGCGACTCCTTCGATGGTGGCACGAGCCACCTCCGCGCTAGGGGCTGTCGGACACCCGGACTACGCGCCTATCGGGCAAGCGCAACGCCCCCTTCGTCCCCCGACGGCGACGGAGGCCTGCTGCGGAACTGGTACGGGCACGGCTGCGCTCACGCAGCCGGTGGCAGGCGGATCTCCTCCCGGGGCCGCGAGCCGGGCTCGGAGTCACGATCCCGGCTCCGCTGGTTCATCTACCGCTCTCCAACAGCGAAGGCCTCCGCGGTGCTCAGGGCATTGTGGGGGAAGCCACTTGCGCCGCCGAGGGCGTAGACGCAGATTCCGTTCAGCCCTCGGGTGTCCTTGGGGCAGGGAGCGCTCGTACCCGCCAGCTCGAACCGAGCGGTAGGCAGGGAATGCAGCGTCCGCCATGTGTCCGTGGCCGGACTGTAGGCCTCCACCGAGTTCAGGACCTCGTCGGTGAAGTTGAAGCCGCCGACGGCGTATACGCAGATCCCCTTCAGCCCTTCGACGCCCTCGGGGCAGGGTGCACTCGCCCCCGCGTGCGCGACGCGGCGGGTGTCCAACGAGGTCAGCGTCGTCCACGTGTTCGTCGCCGGGCTGTAGGCCTCCACCGAGCTCAGAACCTCCTCGGTGTTGATGTCGAAGCCGCCCGTGGCGTACACGCAAGTGCCATGAAGTCCTTTCACACCCTTGGGACACGGCGCGGTCGCCGCCGCCGGGGCGTCGCGGGGGGCGTCGAGCGAGGGCAGCGTCTGCCACATGTTCGTGGCCGGGCTGTACGCCGTCACGGTGTCCGAGAAGCCGCCACCCACCGCATACACGCAGATTCCCCTCAGCCCTACGACGTCCTTGGGGCAGGGTGCGGTCGCCGCCGCCGCAAAGCTACGGGCGGCGGGCAGGGCCGGCAGCGCCTTCCACGTGTTGGTGGCCGGGCTGTACGCCTCGACCGTGCTCACATCATCGGAGCCGATCCGGCCGCCGATGGCGTACACGCAGATCCCCTTGAGTCCTGCGATGTCCTTGGGGCAGGGTGCGGTCGCCGCCGTGGGGGCGTAACGGGCGGTGGGCAGACCCCGGAGTTTCTTCCACGCGTTCGTGGAGGGGCTGTAAGCCTCCACTGCATTCTGGGCTTCCGAGCCGATCCGGCCGCCGAGGGCATATACGCAGTTTCCCCTGAGCCCCTCAACCCCTTCAGGGCAAGGCGCGGTCGCGCTGGCAGGACCGTAGCGGGCAGTGGGCAGGTCGGGCAGCGTCAGCCAGGCGCCCTGGGCATGCGCTGCAGTGGCCGTCAGAGCCAGCACGGGCGCCAGCGCAACGGCCGCAAACCACCGTGAACGCCGACGCGGCAGCGGCCGGCCGGCCGGCATGGGTGCGGGCGCGGGCGGCGGAACCCGGCCAGCGCGGCGGTGCGGGGACAAGATCCCGAGGATCGCTCTCGGGAGGCCCGACTGGTCACTTCGCATCGAATGCCTCTTCCCTTGCCCGCGCAGCAACATGTTGTGACCGGCTGGCCACTATGTGCCCATTCGTACAGGATCGCGTGCAGGCGCTGTCACCTCAGCGCCGCCGAATGGCCGACTAGGTTCGCCGGCGCCGAGTCCCGGCCGCACCGCTGGTCGTCGGCTTGAACACTGGTGGCGGAGGAAGCCCCCATGGATATCTGTCATGCGCGGCTCAGAAGCAGACACCTTGCCGTTTAACATGCGCGCTGCTGCTTCGGTCGAGTAGGTGCTCTGGAGCAGGACCTGACAAGCTTCGCGGCATGGTGTCCCGCGAGAGTCCCGAGAAGAGCCTGTTGCGCCTGGTGGATGTCTGTCCTGATCTCGTTGGCGAGATAGTTGCCCTACTGCGGGACTCACATCCTGGAGACCCGATCGCGGACTCGATCTCGTGCCTGCCCTTTCACGGGATCTGCCGCGACTACGTACTGACGGCTCCAGAGGGGACACCATCGCCGTGGGTCATCGCACTGGAACGTGAAGCGGAGACGGTGTTTCTGCTGGGTGTTGATTCGTCTCAGTCTGTAGTCACCTGGGTTGATGTACTGGACGGGCGAGATCCGCCTGCCGCGTTGTTGCGTCAGTCGTGACGCGTCTGGGCTTCGTTCCCCTTTGATGGTGGACTGGGCGACTGTATGCCTCGCCGGTGGCGAGGACCCGCCCGATGTCGTGGCGGGCCGCTGGTTCTTCGAGCCGAGCGCTCGGCCAGGACGAGCCGGGTCCAGCGGTCGGCGGCCCGCGAGTCCCGCAGCTCCCGGCGGGTCCAGCCAAGGGTCTGCTTGAGGAGGCGAAAGGTGTGCTCCACGTCGAACCTCCGCATCGCAGGAACGACCACCAGCGCCGGTCAACGTCGTCCGTGGCGGTGCCGGTGACCGACCACCACAGCCAGACGGCCTTGTTCGCACCGCCGCTGGGCAGCTTCTCGACCGTCAGGCGGACCACGGTGCCCTCGATGATGGGCAGCGGTCCGTCGTGGTCGATCCAGGCGGCCCGGCGGGTTGGCCGGGGATGGAGCCGGTTCCACGCCTGCGCGGTCGCCGCCCCGTACCTGACGGTCACTGTGGTGACCTCGCCCCAGGTCTCGGGCTTGCCGAAGACGAACTCACGGCATGCTTGGGCGGGCGTCCGCCCTGCGGCGGGCAGATCCACGGCACGGGGACGGGCTTGCGCATCACCTGGTCCGAACGGAGCCGGCCCGGCACCTCGACGGGAAGATCGGCCGGGAGCGCGGTCCATGAGGTCCGGCCGCTGTCGCACCGGGGACGCAGCGATCCCTGGCAGAGTCGGGCTCAGGGGCGGGTGCCGAAGGGGCCGAGGACTTTGTGGTCGAGCCGCAGGGATTCGACCATGGTCCAGGCGTTGTCGAAGGTGAAGACATCGGCACCGCCGAGCCGGCTGATCCAGGCCGGGGTGACGGCGTCGGCCGTGGTCTGGGTGAGGATGTCGAGGTACTCCTTGAACACGGCCCAGGCGTTGCCCGGGTACTTGGCGAAGAGGGGTCCCACGTTGACGAATTCGGTGATCGCCTTCCTGCCGTAGTGCTCCAGGTCGCGCAGGTACTCCTGCTGGATCTTGATGTCCTCCCGGGTACCCAGTCGGGTCAGGTGCCCGGCGATGTGGGTCTCGAAGTCGAACTCCAGGAGCTGGTTGTGCGCGTTGATCCAGCCGGGGATGTTGGTGGACACGACGAGGTTCCTGAACGGGACCCAGCCGGGGTAGACGATGTCCACGACGTTCAGGACCTTCTGCCGCGGCGCGTAGATGAACAGGTTGTCCTGGCTGTGGTTGGGGCCCTTGTAGTGGATCTCCAGGACCTGGTCGTCCACCTCCAGACGGTAGTGGCTGGAGACGGTGCGGTTCGGCAACGGCGGCCGGCTGGACTCGGGTACCTGCTTCAGCAGGTGGGCGGTCTGCTCGTGAGCGATGATCACGAGCTTCGGGAGGCTCGCGTCGCGGAGCTTGTCCGCCGCACCGATGTGGTCCGCGTGGTAGTGGGTGTACACCAGGTGGCTGATACGGGCACCCGGTGCCACCTCCTCGATCGCGCGGAGGATGTTGCCCCCCAGCGTCGGGGGAGCGTCCACGACGATGACACGCTGCTTCTTGCGGTGGTGACGTTCGGTCACCAGGAACATGATCTGGTAGAAGCCGTCCGTCAGCCAGTACAGCCGCTCGCCGATCTCCTGGACCAGATAGCCCTTCGCGGGGATCTGCGGACCGATCGCGGTGGGCGGAACGGGCGCGTACGCGCTCGGTGCGGCAGCGGCCGCGGCGGGGTTTGCGAGTACGGACTGCAGCGCGGGTACCGACGCCGCCAGTGCCGAGTACTTCAGGAAGCTGCGACGGCTTGCCGGGTCGTGAGCGACGGGGGGAATGGGTTCCCCACCAGGAGTTGTCGTCATGGCCTCTCCCAGAGGTGTGCGTCCGAATCGACGGGTGTGGCAGCCCTCCTGCCGTCAGAGCAGCCCACTGCAACCCGTAGCCGACGCAAACTGGAAGGGCGGGGCAAATCTAGGTGCTGCACCGCGCTTCATCGATGAGCCACGCTGAGCCGGATTTCCAAGCTGTGCAGCAATGCGGATCACCCACACCATCGGACGGCACCCTGCCGAGAAGGAAGCGGACGACGACCGCCAACAGGACCGCGCCGCCCGTTTGGGGGAACTGTCACGTTGCCGTTGCGCGATCGGCTGATGCTGCGTCAGGGCGGGAGAGGGGGTCGGCTGCCTGCTGCTCAGGCTGTGGCGGAAGCGGGTGCGGCTACTGCCCGCGCGCGTCATGGTCTACTTCGTCCTGGCCTTGGCTTTGTTCGAGCGCTGCTCCTACCGAGCGGTGTGGGGCAAGCTGATCGCGCAGCTGCCCGCCGCGTCCTCGTCCGCCCGACTGTCTCCTCCCTCGCCCGGGCCCGGCGCCGCCTGGGGGCACGCCCGCGCAAGCTGTTGTTCCAGACCCTGGCCGGTCCGGTCAGGTCGGTGGGCGTGGCCAGCCAGGTGTGCACTACCGGGGCTTGCGCACCGTCGCGGTGGACGGCACCAGGCGCTATCCCAAACCGCCGGGGACGAGCGGGAGTTCGGATACCCGTTGCTGCGCCTGCTCGTGATCGTCGAGTGCGGCGCCCGGGCCCTGCTCGCCGCCGCTGAGACGGAGGGCGTCTCTTATGTCGCTGAGCTTCGCGGTCGTCGCCGGGGTCCACTCACTCGCCTGTTCGGTGAGTTGGATGGCATCCTCGATCTCGCTGAGCTTCGCGGAGGGCAGTACGCCTGCCGGCTCGATCAGGTCGTCCCGGGACACGGTGGTCAGCCACGTGCAGGGGGTAAAGCCCGGGCGCGGGAACGCGACCCTCAGCACACCCTCAAAGGGCAGTCCCTCCATGGCACCCACGGCCACTTCGACCCCCAGACCGCTGATGTCGACGCCCGCCGGGGCGACGACCTGCATCGCCCGGATCCCGGACGCGCTGTCTCCCGACAGGAGTACGGCCGGCCGCCGCTCGTCGAACTCGACCCACCAGACTTCGCCACGTCGCACAACTCCTCCTGATACAAGATGCCGGGTGGACGCACACGCCGTGCGCCCGAGTACTGGGTGATTCACGGTTTCGCGGGATTACGGGCAGGGGCGGACGTCAGCCCAGGGCGAGCCAGCGGATGCCGAGCTGTTCGACCTGTGCGGCCTCCGCTTCGTTCAGGGGCTCTCGGCCGGTGGCCTTGCGCAGGAAGTGGGGACGGCTCCACCCCAGTTTGTCGGCCGCCGCGGTGTGCTCCGGGCCGAGAAGCAGCTCCGTCACGGCGTCACCGGCGGCCGGGGTGAGCCAAGCTTCACGTCCGAGTGCGTCGGCCAGATCGAGGCCGTGGACGGCGACTTCCACGACGCGGGTGAGGAGGAACTCCGACAGGAGCATGGCGTCGCCATGGCGTGTCCGCACGGTCCGACCGGCCGGCTGGACCCGGCACAGCCGGTCGACCCGCCGCCAGGTCGCGGCGAAGTCCTCGGTGAAGGCGGTGCCGTCGGCCGGCCCCGCCGCACGGTCCTGGGCCAAGGCGATCCGCTTGCCATTGGTCTGCGGTGAGAAGCGGTCGTCCGGCCGGTAGTACTCCACCGCGGAGATCTCCGCCTCGCCGGGCGCCGGCGCGTCCAGCATGGCCGGAAGCCAGTCGATCACCACGCATACGTGCCCGAGCAGGTCGCGTACGGCCCAGGGAGTGCAGCGCGTCGGGAGGTTCCACTCGGCCTCGGAGAGTCCGGCCACGGCGTCGCCGAGGGCTCCGCATTCCAGCTGAAACGCTTCGAGTACCTGGTCGTGATCCATGCTGCGTCGCCTTCCGTCCGTTCGGCGTCCCGCGCTCACTTCGCGGTCCCGCCGGTCCGCTCCGCGCGGAGTATGGAGTAGATCATCAGGTCGTGCCACTGCCCGCCGTCGGGATCGAGCAGGCCGTTCTCCGCGAATCGGCGGCGCAGGTCGGCCGTCGACCGGTAGCCGAACCACTGGTGGATGCCCCAGCCCTCCGGCCCAGTGAACTCCGGCTTCCACACGGCGAGGTCGTCGGCGGCGACGGGCGCAACGTGATCTCGTCCGACACGGTACGGCTCCTGATCCTCCCGGGCCGAGCGGTTCGATTCCGCACGGCCACGACGGGCAACGCTTGCGTACTTCTTCGACTGCCGACACGCGCTCTGGCGGGGTGCCGGTTGCGCCCGCCGGGAGAAAGATCGTCAAGACTGCCATCGCGGGCGGTCGTGGAGGCCGCCGATCCCGAGGCGGTGCGTGCCGCGCTGCGGGGCCCGATCGGGGCAGGGGTGGCGGCGGAGCGGCTGACGCAGGCGCTGGGGATCCCGTTGCCCCCGATGCGGCCGAGGGTGACCGCGGCCGCCATCGGACACCTCGTCCGCGCCGGCCTCCTGGTCCACCTCGGCGGCGAGGCGGAGTTCCCCGAGGTCCACCCGGAGCAGGTGGCAGCGCCGGCCCGCCGCCGGGACCTGCGCGCGCTCCTTAACAGGTCGACTGCAAGCACCACGGCGGCGTGACCACCGTCCCGCTCTACAGCGGCGAGACCATCGCCCTCCTGGACGTCGCCCGTCCTCGGATGGACTGGCGGGCGGTGCGGGAGACCCGTCGGGGCCGACGCTCCCAGCTCGCCGCCCTCACCCCCTGTCACCCCGGACACGGACCGGGTCCTGCTCGCCGAGGGCCAGATCGCGTGTGTATGGGGCGGGCGGCGGTGGTCAACTGGCGCCGCCGCCACGCCGACTTCCCCACCCCGACCGGCGGGACTGACAGGCATCCGGAGCTCGAGCGTCCGCAGTCGCCGCCCGGCTGCTCGCAAACGACAAGATCGCGATTCTCACCGGGGCGGCAGCGGCCTCGCTGCGGGTGCGTTGTGCTGGGGGCGGTGCGCGACGGTTCCGGCTCGATGCCCCGTGGCTGGGCCTCGCCGACGATGTCGAGGGCCAGGACGAGCTGTCGGGCTGGTCCACCGACGGGGACGCCGACGCTCTGGCCGCCCTGGCGGCGGGGGAGTTGGGGGCCCTATGACCCGGCCGACCGCGCCCGGCACGGGCCCGCTCGCGGTGCTGGGCGCGGTCCGGGTGACCGACCGGTTCCAGTCAGGGGCGGGCGGCCTGCGGGCCGTACTGGAGCGGCCTGCCCGCCTGCGGGGCACCCGCCTCACAGAGGCCGGCGGGCGGGGTGGTCCGCCACGGGGTCCCGCACGCGAGGACGGGGGAGGACTGGGTGCGCAAGCGGCACGACTGCGGCGGCGTCGTCCCGGTGTCAGCCGGCGGGTTGCGGCGGTACCGAGCCGGAGTTCACGCCTGCCCCGTAGCACCTGTCTCTGAAACGGTATTCGCAGGTCTCAGAGGTGCTGCTGGGAGAGGAGAGGCTGGGGACGGCTGGCGGTCGCGGAACGGGCACAAGGACCG